>JAGXFZ010000076.1 GCA_024637055.1 Gracilibacter sp.
GCAACTCTCCTTCAATACCCCCTTGGGGTATCTATGCTTTCATTATATGCCTCTATCCTTTTTATGTCAATATGTTTTATCAATTCCATATATCCTATGAGATAGAGATATTTGGAAAACACTTGGTTTATATCTTATTATTTGACTTTTAGGTCTAATTTAATACTAAGATCTTTAAGTTGTTGTTGACTAACCTGGGAAGGCGCTTGAGTAAGTAAACAACTGGCACTCTGAGTTTTAGGAAAAGCGATAACATCTCGAATATTATCTTTCATGGCTAAAATCATTATCAGTCTATCAAGACCAAACGCAATTCCGCCGTGCGGTGGCGTGCCGTATTCAAAGGCATCTAGAAGATAACCAAACTTATCCTTAGCTTCTTCTGTACTGAGACCTAAAAGTTGGAACATTTTTTCTTGGGTATCACGACGGTGTATCCTGATACTCCCTCCACCTAGTTCCATTCCGTTCAAGACCATATCATATGCTTTAGCTCTAGCTTTCAGTGGCTCTGTATCAAGAATTTCGAGATCTTCATCCATCGGGCTTGTAAAAGGATGATGGATAGCTACGTATCTCTTCTCTTCCTCATCATATTCCAGTAGCGGAAATCCTATAACCCAAAGGCAGTTTACTATATCGTCACGAATTAAATCTAGTCTTTTGGCAAGTTCTAATCTAAGATTGCCCAAAGCGTTGTGCACAATCGCCTCTTTGTCAGCTACGAAGAAAAGTATGTCACCTGTTTCTCCGCCCATAGTAGCTATAAGATTCTTAATTTCATCTTCAGTGAAGAATTTCAGAATCGGTGACTTTATGCCATCTTCTCCTATTACGATATAGGCTAAACCTTTAGCACCATATATATTTACATAATTAGTCAAGGCATCTATCTCTCTACGCGGCATACCAGCACAACCTTTAGCACAAATACCCTTGACTCTTCCGCCCTTAGCTATCACATCAGCGAATACTTTGAAGCCAGCATTCTTAACGATATCTGCTACGTCTATTAGTTCTAAACCAAAACGAGTATCCGGCTTATCAGAACCGAATCTCTCCATAGCGTCATTATAACTTAAACGAGGGAAGGGTAGATTAATAGTCTTGCCTGTAATCTCCAGGAAAACTTTAGCTATCATTTCTTCCATAAGAGGCAGGATGTCATCCATATCAACAAAAGACATCTCTAAATCGATCTGAGTAAATTCAGGCTGACGATCTGCGCGTAAATCCTCATCTCTAAAACAACGGGTAATCTGAAAATACTTTTCCGTACCAGCAACCATTAATAGTTGTTTGAATAATTGTGGAGATTGCGGTAAGGCATAGAAACTTCCCTGATTGACTCTACTAGGAACTAAGTAATCTCTGGCACCTTCAGGGCTTGACTTCGTAAGCATTGGCGTCTCGATTTCAAGGAAATCTTGTTGGTCCAAGAAATTTCTTACCAACTGCATTACTTTATGTCTGATAATAAATATTTTTTGCATTTCTGGTCTGCGCAAATCTAAATACCTATATTTTAATCTTACACTTTCATCCACATCTACATTATCCTGGATATAGAAAGGAGGAGTCTTAGCCCTATTTAATATCGTTACACTCCCGGCCACTACTTCAATCTCTCCAGTTACCATATTTGGATTTTCTGAACCTTCTGGTCTCTTCCTTACTTTTCCTTCCAGAGATATAACATATTCTGTGCGAATTTTTTCGGCTTCATCAAAACCAGAGCTAGTCATATCAGGATTAAAGACTGCCTGTACTAAACCAGAACGATCACGTAGGTCAACGAAGATTACTCCGCCGTGGTCTCTTCTTGTTTGTACCCAACCATATAGATGTACGGTATCTCCCTCATTAGCTATAGTGAGATTACCAGCATTCGTTCTTTCTGCTAACATTTTAGTCCTCCTATAATAAAAATTCACTATTCTTTCGTTTTTCTAGCAAGTAATTTAGAATCTTATCTCTCGGTATTTCGGTCTGGTCACCCAGACTCATATCCCGTACGATTACGATGTTCTTGGTCAATTCTTCTTCTCCCATTATCAGCACGTATCTTGCACCCTGCCGATTAGCAAATTTCATTTGATTTTTCAGGCCTCTACCCATCAAATCCATTGTTGTGGAGATTCCTGCTTGTCTTAGTTCTGTGGAAAGTTTAAAACCTTCCTGTTGTGCTAAGTCCCCAAGGGCAGCTACTACAACTCCTCCTTCTGCGTCCTCTTCAAAATCTTTTTCTTGATTTTCGAGTACAGCCAATATTCTTTCTATTCCCATGGCAAAACCAATACCCGGAGTTGTTGGACCTCCTATTTCTTCTACTAACCCATCGTAACGGCCTCCGCCACAGATTGCACTTTGTGCTCCTATCCCCTCGGCGATGACTTCAAAAGCGGTTTTTTGATAATAATCCAACCCTCTAACCATCTTCGGATTGATATGATAATCTATCTCTGCCATAGTCAGTAACTTCTGTACTTTAGTAAAATGTTCAGCACATTGTCCACAAAGAGTATCCAAGGTCGTAGGTACATCAGTTACTATAGCCTGACAAGATGGATTCTTGCAATCAAGAATCCTCATCGGATTTTTTTCAAATCTTACCTGACAATCATGACATAGGTCGGTCTTTTTGTCCTGTAAGAATTCCTGTAATTTATCACGGTGTTCTACCCTGCATACCGAACATCCCACTGAGTTGATATGTACTTTAATATTCTTGACACCTATTCTCCTAAAAAATTCCCAGATTAAGTGAATAACCTCTGCATCTACTAATGGGTTGTCTCCTCCTAAAACTTCGGCGCCAAATTGATGAAACTGACGAAATCGTCCTGCCTGAGTATTTTCATATCTGAACATTGGTCCTAGGTAATACAGTTTAATTGGTTGAGGTTGACCATATAGCTTGTTCTCCACATAGGCTCTACACACTGAAGCCGTCCCCTCTGGCCGTAATGTAATAGACCTATTGCCCTTATCCAAAAAAGTATACATCTCTTTATTAACTATATCTGTAGTTTCCCCGACCCCCCTCTGAAACAATTCAGTTGCTTCAAATATTGGGGTCCTTATTTCTTGATACCCATAATCAGAGCATATTTTTCGTATTTCATTCTCAAGATACTGCCATTTCTCAACACTACCTGGAACAATATCCTGAGTACCTTTAGGTCGTTTAATAGACATATTCTACCTCCTCTCAAACTATCATTTTACTACATTTTCTGCAACTTTTACAGTTTGTCATTTAAATTATTTATTTTTATTCAGCCCAACACCCCAATGCTATCAAAGCTACACTGTAGCTCTTGCCTTCATGCAAGTAGGGTAGCTGCACTGCAGTATGCACTCTCCGGCAATAACGCCCTCCTGGCGTTAACTGCCGCGCTCCGCATCCGTGCTCCGCTATACCGTGCATACTGCAGCACATCTACCCCATGAAAGTAGGAGCAAGCGGAGCACGGAAAGTCCAAAACCCCAATGCCATCTAAGCTACACCTCAGCATTAACGACAAGCGGAGCATGGATTGCGGAGCGCGGCAGTTTGCGACAGGAGGTCGCAATTGCCGAAAAGTTTATGCTGAGGTGTAGCTCTCACTTGCATTAATCGAACCTACTGCCGAAAAGTGCTTGCTACGTTATAGCTCTCACCTTGAGAATACATCAATTAAAAGCCTGCCTAACTTTAAAATGCACATCCTCGTAACCCTGCATATATGTTCTTAGATCTATAGGATGATAGATGTTCTTATGAGTAGCGTTCTCGAAATTCATTATTTTAGTTACTGTACCCGCCCCAACACCAAATATATTCTGCTTCTCTTCAATAATAGCGATATTATAATGACATTCATTTCCCGGTGAAGCATAACCAATATTTTCTAGGTTACCTACAATGTATTTTTGCCTATAAAGATAATATGGTATCAACCCTCGACTAGTAATACTCGTATGAACATGTTTCTGGATTTCAAGCCAATGCTTTAGAGAATTAGAAGTATAATTATCTGCCCAAGCATTCGAACCTTTTTTTATGGCCAGAGAATGGACAGTAATATTGTCAGGATTTAATTCTAGTACTTTATTTAAGGTATCATCAATCTCTCTAAACCCTTCCCCCGGTAATCCAAGAATTATATCCATATTGATTATCCAATTTCCGTTTTTCCTAGCAAGTTCATAACATTTATATACATCTTCAACCGTATGTCCTCTGCCAATTCTTTGCAAAGTTGCGTCTTGCATAGTTTGGGGATTGATACTTATTCGATTAACACTACATCGCTCTAGTATGCTAAGTTTTTCCTGATTTATAGTATCAGGTCTTCCAGCCTCTACGGTATATTCCAGCTTCTTATCTAAAGGAACGTATTTTTTAATAGCATCTAATAGTTTTGCCAATTCTTGAGGATTTAGAACTGTAGGGGTACCTCCCCCAATGTAAACAGCATTGATCCTCAATCCTTTGTTCTTTAGCATTTCCCCTACAAGTTCAAGTTCCTTTACGAGAACAGCCAAATATTTTTCTATATCAGAACTATCGAGTGTATTAGAAGGGAAAGAACAGTAATAGCAGCGGGTGGGACAGAAAGGGATGGATACATACAAAGAAGCGAGGTCTGTCCTTACTTTCATGTTCTGCAAAAAAGGTTTTTGAGCCTTAGCGACAGCCTGTAGAAGGACTATTTTATCACTATTAACCAAGTATATTTCTTCGAGTAGCCTTGTCTTAGTTACGTCTGGTATTCCTAATTCATCCATCTTTAGCATAAGTTTTCCCGGTCTTATACCAGTTAATATGCCCCAGGGAGCTATCTCTTTTGTATATTTGGTCAAAAAAGTAACTGTAGCTTGTTTTAACAATATTTGAAGAACAGATTCTTTCCCTGGCAGAGTCAATCTTTCCATTATTCCCATATCTGTACCTTGATGACTATAGGATTCAAGCATGTTAGCCTGGCTAAATATTTCAAACTTGAATACCGGCTGCGGTCTACAACCATTAAAATGTATTTTTAGTTTATATTTATAAGATTGCTGTTCCTTTAACGTTGCTTGAATCTTTTTGCCCGAAAAAAAAGCCGCTATTAGTGAATGGCAGCTAAATAAAACCTTATCATCAATCGTATCGCTCTCGACTAATATAATCTCTATCATACTTAAATATTCCCATTAATGAAAGGATTGGAACTCCTCTCTCTACCTATCGTTGTCCTAGATTCATGACCAGGATAAACAACCGTTTCATCAGGTAAATCCATTAGTTTATTCTGAATACTGCTTATAAGTACCTGCATATTACCTCCTGGAAAATCGGCTCTTCCAACCGATCCATCAAAAAGTGTATCTCCACTAATAAGCCCATCATCTGTTAAGATACAGATGCCCCCTGGTGTATGTCCTGGAGTATGAATCACCTTAAGGGTAATTCCACCTACTTCTAGTTCTTGGTTATCTTCAAGTAAGATTTCGGCAGGAGACAGCGCCATACCCTTACCTAAAAAGCTAGAAAGGTTCTTGGTTGGATCTGTTAACATCTCAGCGTCATCTTTATGGATAGCTACTTCAGTATTAAGCTCTTTCCTTAGATATTCCACAGACCCAATGTGATCGTAATGTCCATGAGTCAGTAAAATATTCACTATTTCAAAGCCCTTATCCTTGACCCAGCTTTCAATCATTTTGCTACCTGCACCAGGATCAATTAAAATCGCTTTTTTTGTTTGTTCACAAGCCACCAAATAGCAATTCACTCCCATCCCTGGAGTTTTAATGCTTTCAATCATAAAATACACCTCAAATTTCTTATCAAAACTTCTTCATGCTATCTATCATTATTGTTACCGGTCCTTGATTGATGAGTTCCACATCCATATTTGCTTGGAATTCGCCTGTTTCTACCTTAAAACCGTTAATTCTAAGATATTCAACTAGATTTCCAAATAGTTCTTTCGCTAGAATCGGTGGAGCTGCATCGGAAAAGCTAGGCCTTTTACCCTTACGACAATCGCCAAAAAGCGTAAACTGAGAAACTAAGAGTAATTGACCCTGAACATCAACAAGAGACAAATTGAATTTACCTTCCTCGTCCTCAAATATCCTCAATCCTACTATCTTATCTGCCATCCACTTGATATCGGTTTCCCCATCATCCTGGCCGATACCTACCAGAACCAGTAATCCTTTATTTATCTCACCAACAGTTTGACCCGCTACAGTTACCGAAGCCCTTTTGACTCTCTGGACCACACAGCGCATTAATGATTTCCTCCGCTTTGGATTCTTTCTACAACAGTTATATCCTTAATTCTTCGTATTTTCTGCAGAACAAAGTTTAGATGTTCCAGATTACGTGCTTCGATTTTCAGGTTAACATAAGATACATTATCTTTACCAACTCGTGCATTTATGGCCAACATATGCGTTCTAGTCTCCATTATAACACTCATTATATCAGTTACAAAGCGTTCCCTATCCATGCCGATGATTTCGATATCTACTGGATATACTGAATCGATATCCTGCTCCCATTCTACTTCCACTAGTCTTTCCTGGTCCTCTGGAGCCATACCGAAGAGTTCATTACAGTCTTTACGATGAACTGAGACTCCTCTTCCTCTAGTAATATAGCCAACTATGTCATCACCAGGAAGTGGATTACAGCATCGAGAAAAGCGGACAAGAATATTATCGACACCTTTCACCCTAACTCCATGAGAAGACTTACTAGGAGGCCGTTGTTCACCCTGTTGCAAATGATTTACTTCTACTTCTTCCTTAATAATATCATCCTTTAACCGACCAAGTGCTCTTTTAAAGGTAATGGCACCGTCGCCCAACGTAGCATATAGATCGTCATTGCCGTTAAAGTTAAAACTTTTAGCAAGTTTTTGGATATTCTCATTCTTCAAGGCTGTAGAAGGTTCCATTCCCATCTTACGTGCTTCCTTCTCTAGACCATCGCGACCTCTCAAAATATTCTCTTCTCTTTTTTCTTTGCGGAACCATTGTCGGATTCTATTTTTGGCCTGAGACGTTTTAACAAGACAAACCCAATCCCTACTCGGTCCGGTTGGATTCTTGTTTGTCAAGATTTCAATAATATCACCGTTTTTTAATTTGGTATCAAGGGTTACGATACGTCCATTAATTTTGGCACCAATACAACCATGACCAACATCAGTATGGACACGGTAGGCAAAATCAATAGGGCAAGAGTCTGCTGGCAGTTCAACTACATCACCTTTTGGGGTAAAGACAAAGACGGTATCAGCAAAGAGATCCAATTTCAAGGACTCCATGAATTCCCCGGCATCGCGTGAATCATGCTGCCACTCCAATAGTTGACGAAGCCAAGAGAGCTTCTGCTCAAAATTATTCTCAACTTTTTTGCCTTCTTTATATTTCCAATGGGCTGCAATTCCATACTCTGCTGTTCGATGCATCTCCCACGTTCTGATTTGGATCTCAAAAGGTTCACCGTGGTTACTAATTAAAGTTGTATGAAGTGATTGATACATATTGGGTTTAGGCATCGCAATATAGTCTTTGAACCTGCCTGGAATAGGTTTCCACAAGGTATGAATAATTCCTAAAGAGCCATAACAATCGTTCACAGTTTCAACAATAACTCTAATCGCAGTCAGGTCAAATATTTCACTTAAATCTTTACCTTGGTTAAGCATCTTTTTATATATACTATAGAAATTCTTCGGTCGCCCAGCAATATCCGCTTCTATCCCTACTTCTTCAAGTTTAACTTTCAGCACCTCTATGACTTCGTTAATCTGTTCCTGTCTTTCTTTTCTTTTAAAAGCTATCCCTTCAACCAAATCATAGTATTCTTGCGTATTAAGAAATCTGAATGCTAAATCTTCTAATTCCCATTTGATCCGAAAAATCCCGAGTCTATTAGCTAGAGGGGCATAAATCTCTAGTGTCTCTTGTGATATTTCCTTTTGTTTTTTTTCTGATTGGAATTTTAAAGTCCTCATATTATGCAAACGGTCAGCTAGCTTAATTAATACTACCCTGATATCTTTAGCCATAGCTAAAAACATCTTGCGTAGGTTTTCAACCTGGACTTCCATTTTACTTTTGTATTCTATCTTTCCTAATTTGGTTACTCCATCGACCAAGTCGGCAACTTCCGGACCGAAAACTTTACGGATATTTTCAAGTGTCTTTTCTGTATCTTCGGCAACATCATGAAGCAGTGCTGCAATAATTGTTGAATCATCCATCTCTAATTCAGCTAAGATAGAGGCGACCTCAAGGGGATGATTAATATACTCTTCGCCAGAATTACGCCTTTGGCCACTATGGGCATCTTGGGCATAGCGATAAGCCTTTTCAATTTTTTCAAAGTTATACTGAGCATTATTAAATAATAATTTATCCTTGAGTGCCTGGATATCCATAAGTCACCTCAAATTGTTTTGCTTAGAATTCTGTATCGTAAAGAGCGATTCAAATCTGTTTTATCAATCTTATTTACCTTTAGATAAAATGGCCCCGTTCCTCCCACCCAGCTTATAAGGGCTAACTCTTCAAAGACCTTTACTAAATTCAACTCTGATTCTACTATTTTTTCATCCGGTTGCCAACAAAAACTATCAGCATCCTGAGCCATCTCCTTCAGACGTTTATAAAAGTTTACAAGCATCTCGCGGGTGAGAGAGAAGTCTTCCTCTGTTTCGCGACCAACAAGTTCTCCTTTTTCTTCTTGCTCTTCTACGGTGCTCGCTATCTCAGGTAAGCTAGAGCTTACTGAATCACGATAATCCTTAATGATAGCCTGTAATTTTTCTTCTCCAGTAAAAGAGTTAGATTCAAGGTAATATATAATATCAATATTATCAATTTTTCTCAATCGTTCAAGTTCATTGCCTTTTTTAAAGGCAAGAGCTTCTAGAGTCTTATCTTTCTCTTCTATAATTAACTTAAGGTGGTCCTTTTCTTTGCCTATAGCGAATATCTTACTAATTTTTAATCCACAAGACATTAACATAGGTGCTGGATTACCTGCTCCAAAAGGGGCCATCTGCTCCAATCCTTTAAGCAAATCTATACTTAGCTCATTCCAGGATACCCTAGAATCAACATTGTAGGTAACTGCAAATGATAGATCATCAGTCTTGATCATTTTGTTAAGTTCATTTCTCAGAGAGTCTATATTTTTCACTGGTAATGAAAAGCCTGCTGCTTGCTTATGTCCTCCGTACTTATCTAACAAGTGAGCCTGCTGATCCAATTCTTTGATAACATTGTAATCGGGAACGCCTCTAGCTGAACCTTTGGCAGTTTCTCCATCTTCCGTAATCAGAAAAACTGGACGATGGTACCTTTCAACAAGCCTTGACGCAACTATTCCAATTACGCCATGATGCCAAGTTGCTGAAGATAATACAATTACATTGGGTATCTCTTCGAATTCTAATTGTTCTTGTATCTCAGCAAAGATTTCCTTTTCGACAGTTTGACGCAGAGAATTTTCCTTACTTAAATCCTTAGCAAAACTTTGGGCATCCTGAAAATCTTCTTCTAATAATAAATTTAAGGCCATTTGTGCCGTATCCATCCGACCTGCTGCATTAATTCTGGGTGCTACAATAAATGATATTTGTCCCGATTTCAGCGATTTTCCCCATAACCCACATTCTACCAGCATTGCCTTTAAACCAGGATGCATCGTATTTTCCATCTTCTGTAAACCAAACTTGACAATTATTCTGTTCTCACCGGTTAATGGAACAATATCGGCTATAGTCCCTAAAGCAACTAAATCAAGATAGTCTAGTTCAGAAGTGGTATCGTCTAGAGACTCTCGGAAATAGCTGAACAGGGCCTGAACCAGTTTATAGGCTACTCCTACTCCTGCGAGGTATTCATAGGGATATCCTGAATCCTTTACTTTTGGATTGAGGATGCCTACAGCATCAGGTAGTTCTGCTAAGGGTTCGTGATGATCGGTAATAATAACATCTATACCTTCACTGGCTGCTAATTGCGTTTCCTTTATAGCCGTAATACCGCAATCTACTGTTACAATCAAATCAACCTTACTTCCCATAGCCTTTTTAATTATTTCAGTATGAAGACCATATCCTTCTTCTCTACTGGGGATATGAACCACCACATTAAAACCCAATCTTCTAAACACTTTATACAATAAGGCTGTACCAGTAACTCCATCCGCATCGTAATCACCATAAACAAGAACTTTCTCCTCCAGCTTGTGAGCTCTGGCCAGTCTTAGCACTACTCTCTCCATGTCCTTAAAAAGAAAAGGAGAATGAAATTCAAATAATGAGGGTTGTAGATATTCAAGAATACTAGTTAACGAAGTATACCCTCTCTGGAAGAGAATATCTATTAGGATTGAAGAAATCCCCACTTTTTGCAAATTATTAATAGTTAGCTCTCTTTTTTGTGATAAAACCCACTTATTACTCAAAATACAATTCCCACTCTACTGTTTTTCTTTAGCCTGATTCTCTTCTTCGCATACTTTTGACTCTTCTTTTTGCTCAACTGATTCATTTGTAATATCAATTGGATCCTTATCTTTTGTTAATTTAATCTTCTTTTGACTAGCTTTATGACGTTTTTTGAAATCTCTCCACAGTGCTAAGCAAAACATTAGGAGAGCGCCTGCAAAAACAGCACAAAAAATTATAAGGACTAAAGGTAGTTCCATACTCCAGATAAAGAATTGAATAGGTACTATAGCAGCATTCTGTACTGCAAGGACAACAATGATTAGACCTATAATAATCGAAACCATTAAAATACCCATAGTTATTCCTCCATCTTTCTTCTCATTAATAATATTTTCGTCTTCTTTTTATAATTTCCCTTTATTTTTCAAGGGTTATATTTTATATATTAAGATTAATACATAATATTACCCATTATAATCCACCCTATGGCAAAAATAAATCTAAATAATACCTGGATATATAGAAATTTGGATATGTTCCTATATGTGAATCCTAGCGGTATTCCAATTAATAATACCCAGATTAAAAGTGCCGGTGCAAGAGAAAAGAAAATTGGTGCTGTAAGTAGGGATGTTATAGAGCCGGTTGCTACTTTAACAACTCTTAATTGATCAGTTTTTTTATCTAAAACAAGGTTTACTAGAATTCCCACCAAAACCATAAGAATAATAATTAACTGCCATTCCCAAAAATTTGAATCGTTTAATATAAAATTCAGGATAGATATTATTATTCCAGAAATGAAAGTCCCTTTAACACCAGCAAAAAAAGATACTCCTGCCACATAAAGAAGTAATAGCTCTAGCCCTAATAGTTTTAGAAATACCAAAAAACTCACCCAACTTTTTATCACGTGGTTCACCAAGGCCAACAAGTGGCAAGGCAACTCTAATCTAAAATTATAGTATTTCCTATTTTTGCTAGAATAATAAGATTATTATTCTTATTTGAAAAAAAGAACGTAATTCTACGCCCTCTTTTTGAATAACAATATCTATTTATAATATATTATAAAATTATTTAAGCTAGTATCTCAGTCCACTTCTTTGGCAGATTTAGGGCCTCGACACATAGCTATCTTCCCCGTTCTAACTATTTCCTTAATACCATAGTCTTTGAGAAGCTCACACATAGCATCGATCTTCATTTCTTCACCAATCAGTTCTATAATCATGGTTTCTTTGTTCACATCTACAATATGAGCTCTAAATATCTCCACAATATTGATGACATCAGCTCTTGTATCTGGTGTAGCAACAACCTTTATCAAGGCAAGCTCACGGTGTACACGGTCTGTCCCGGTAAGGTCGATAATTTTTATGACATCGATCAATTTGGAAAGCTGATTAACCACCTGTTCCAATTCATATTGGTCATCAGCATCAACCACAACTGTAATCCTCGTCATATCGTCTTCTTCCGTATAACCAGCAGCAATGCTTTCGATATTGAAAGCTCTTCTACTAATTAACCCAGAGATATGAGTTAAAACACCAGGTTTATTTTCTACTAAAACAGCTAACGTATGCTTCATTCCTAGCTTCCTCCCATAATCATTTGGTCTAAGCGAGCACCTGCAGGAACCATGGGTAAAACATCTTCGTCTTCAGGTATACGGATCTCAACCAAAACAGGGCCTTCTGTTTTTAATGCTTTTTCTAGTTGCTCGACCATTTCTTCTTTTTTATCTATTCTAAGAGCTGGAACTCCCATAGCCTCCGATATCTTAACAAAGTCCGCCTTCGTTTTAAGGCAGGAATGGGCATAGTTCTTTTTGTAGAAAGACCTTTGCCACTGAGCAACCATTCCCATATATTGATTATTAAGGATAATGATTTTTACAGGCAGATTCAAGTCTGCTATAGCCATCAGCTCCTGGCAATTCATCATGAATCCACCATCACCACAGATACATACAACAGTCTTCTCAGGTTTACCTACTTGAGCACCTAAAGCCGCAGGAACACCATAGCCCATAGTACCTAGCCCGCCAGATGTCAAAAATGAACGTGGATTTTTAAAATCGAAAAATTGAGCTGTCCACATCTGGTGTTGACCAACATCAGTTACTATTATCGCTTCACCATTCGTGATTTTACTAATACTTTCAATCACAGATTGGGGAAGTATTCTTTCGGAATCGCGCTTATAGCTGAGAGGTTTATCCTTCTTCCAAGCAACTATCTTCTCATACCAGGGCTTAAACTGCTCATGCCAATCTGCACTGGACCGATTCTTAATTTTTTCATATAAAGTACCTAAAGACCATTCAAGACTTCCAATAACTCTTATATTGGCTCTTACATTCTTATTAACTTCAGCAGGATCAATATCAAAATGAACAACCTTGGCTTTGGGTGCAAATTCTTTCAATAAACCTGTCACTCTATCATCAAATCTTACGCCGAGACCGATCAATAAATCTGTTTCAGTAGTGGACATATTGCCACCATAGGTTCCATGCATTCCGATCATCCCAAAATAACGAGGATCATCATGTGGAATACATCCCAGACCCATCAGACTGCTTACAACAGGTACACCTGTATGGGTTACGATCTCCCTCATGATTTCCGAAGTATCCGATAGGTTTATCCCTCCTCCTACAAAAAAGAGGGGGGTTTTAGCGTTACTTAATTCCTGATATACTGCTTCAACTGCAGTAATATCACCTTCAGCAACAGGTTTATATCCGCGCATGTTTACTTCTTCAGGATATTCGAAATCTATTTCTGTTGCGAAAATATCTTTAGCAATATCTATAAGCACCGGACCAGGACGCCCAGTTCGAGCGATAAAAAAAGCTTCCTTAAACGCTTTAGGTAAATCATTAACATCTTTAATTAAATAATTGTGTTTAGTGACAGGTGTCGTTATTCCTCGTATATCCGCCTCTTGAAAAGAGTCTCTACCAATCAGAGAAACAGCAACCTGGCCAGTAATTGCTACCATAGGAATAGAATCCATATATGCTGTAGCGATGCCAGTAATCAGATTCGTTGCTCCAGGGCCAGAAGTTGCTAGGCAAACTCCAACCTTACCTGTTACTCTCGCATAACCATCAGCAGCATGTACAGCTCCTTGTTCATGTCGTGGTAGGACATGTGGGTATTTAGCTGTCTGAAGTGCGTCATACAAAGTTAGAACAGACCCACCTGGGTAACCGAATATGACTTCCACATTCTCTCGCTTTAAACATTCAATTATTGCTTGTGCTCCGGTCATTTTCATTCGTTCTATCCACCCCTCTCATATTGGTATTATAGTACAGATGCATAAAAAATGCACTAAATTAAATACTCTCTATTAATTTCAGCTAGGTATATTGTTCCGCTAAAATACTTAGCAGCTTCGGTTGGCATGGTTGTAATATCACCGACATGTGGGAAATGTGTTAGCATAAGTTTTTTGGCCCCTGCACTTTGAGCCATTTCCGCGGTCTCTTTAGTAGTCATATGTCCAGGGACTAATCCGGATTCATGTTCAAATAGGCTAGTTTCGCAAATTATGAAATCCGCTCCTGTACAAAAAATTGCTAAATCTGTCTCAGGGCCAAGATCTCCTGTATAAATCAATACTTGACCGTTATATTCGAACCTCATGGCTAGATTGTACTCTCGATGAACAGTTTCCTTAAAACTTACCTTAAGACCATCCAAATCCAAACTAGTATTAGGACTGATTTGTTTACCCTCAGTATATTTCTCTAACGAAAGATCTGCGAAACGGTTAGACTTATTATTAGCATAGATAGGGAGAGGTATCGCTCTTTTTTTAAAAACCATCGCAAATTTACTGGCATATTGCAGACATCCTATATCTGAGGAATGATCATGATGAAAATGGGAAATGAATACTGCATCAAGATCTTCTTTATTTATACATTTGAAGAGGTTAACTAAAACTCCAGAACCACAATCTAGCAGAATGTTATGTTTATCGGTCTGAAGGAGATAACCCGAAGTAGCCTCCCCAGGTTTGGGGTAAGCTCCCCAACAGCCCAAAACCGTAATTTTCATTCAGAAAATACCTCCCTATGGGTTACTAAATCTTAATTGATGCAAATATTAAGGAAAGGCCTCGAGTTAACTCCCGAGGCCCCTTATTTATTATATTAACCTTTAACACTTATAAATAATAATAATATTATTTATAAACAATATTAGACTTTGGCGTCATTCTTCTTAGTAATGTTAATGTGGAATCTATTTTTAAGTTCAACCACAATCTGACTAGCAATAAAGATTGAGGAATAAGTTCCACTAATTACTCCAATAATCATGGCTAAGGCGAATACTTTGGTAGAAGCTCCTCCTAGAATAAAGATAGCAAACAGGGCAATTAGTACAGTTAGCGATGTTTTCACAGACCTTTCCATACTTTGCCAAACTGATTTATCTACCATGTCTTCAAAGCTGTCTCTTTTCTTCAGACGTTTTTCATTTTCTCTCATTCGGTCATAGATAACAACAGTATCATTGATCGAATATCCAAAGACTGTCAGAATCGCTGCTATGAACGAAGCTTCAACCTGCCACTGGAAGATCGAAAATATTCCCAGAGTTATAATAACATCATGGACAAGTGCGATAATTCCACCTGCAGCATATATTAAGCGAAAACGGAGAGAAACATAAGCGAGGATAAGAATGGAGGCAACTATAAGAGCTTTAATAGCATTACTCTTCAATTCTGCCCCTATAGCCGGACCAACTAAATCTTCTTTAAGATTTTCCGAATCAAATTCTCCGGCATTCTCCCTGATAGCTGCTAATAAATCATCTCTCTTCTCAGGTTCCAGCGCTTCGGTTCTGATTAGGGCTTCTGTATCTTCTTGCGATAACTGAACTTGACCAGAAAGATCGACTGAATCTAAGGAATCAGTAATCTGAGCTTGAGTAATTTGGTGATCAAACTTGATATCTAACATAGTACCACCAGTAAAATCTATCCCCAAGTTCAGACCTTGCACAATAAGTGAAATAATACTAGGGATTAACAATAAAGCGGACAGAGCAAACCAAATATAACGTTTCTTAACAATATTAAAATACAGTTTATGCTCTTTTTGAATCTGTTCATAGGTGGCCACACCTGCTGCAGGAGTGTATTCTGCTTCATCATTCCTGTTTATCGTATTGTTATCAGCCATTATATATCACCCCTAACTCCGAACAAAGATTTGCTCATACGTGGATTAATGCCTACTATCCAGCGCATAATAATCCTTGTGAAGGTTATTGCAGTAAATAAACTAGCGACTATTCCAATTATCAAAGTGATAGCAAAACCCTTAATCGCAGATGAGCCGAGTAGCAATAATGCTAGAGCAGCGAAGAGAGTCGTGATATTTGAGTCGAAAACAGTAAGAAAAGCTCTGCTAAATCCAGCATCTACTGCTGCCCTTAAAGATTTTCCAAGTTTAATCTCTTCCTTAATCCTCTCAAAGACGATAATGTTAAGATCCACCGCCATACCGACAGAAAGTACGAGACCGGCTATACCGGGCAAAGTAAGTACAGTTCCTATCGCATATAGCAACCATAAAACGATTAAAGAGAATAATACAAGAGAAAAGTTAGCAACCATGCCTGGTAAACGGTAGACTATCAACATAAATAAAAGGATAAGTACTGCAGCATAAACTAATGCTTGAAGACTTTGTTGAAGAGAATCTGCCCCAAGTTGTGCTCCAACCTGACGTTTTTCAGCTATGCTCATACTTACAGGAAGGGCTCCTGAACGCAAGAGGATAGCATATTCAGCTGCCTCTTCCAGAGAAGCATATCCTTGAATCTGGCCTTCACCACTTAGAATAGGAGTATTGACAACAGGATTTTGAATTCTTTCTTCATCTAGATAAATACCAATTTTTTGTCCAAGAAAATCCGTTGTGATTTTGGCAAACTCTTTGGTCCCTTCTGAAGTAAAAGTAATATGAACAACAAAATCTGATCTTCCAGTGGAAGTGTCTACCCCAGCTTTGGCATCTTTAAGTTGTGTACCTTCGAGTAATATATTACCTTCTGCATCTCTGAATGTTAGTTTTGCTGTTGTTCTTAAAATATTTACAGCTTGATCGGGATCTTCTATCCCGGCAAGCTCGACTATTATTCTTTTCTTCTCATAATCAGCTTGGATGTACGGCTCGGCTACACCTAATCCATTAACACGTTGGTCAATAATAGCCTTCGCCTTGTCGATATCATCATCTGTTATAGGTTGACCATCTTTACTAGGTTCTGCTTGTAAGACAAGGTGAACACCACCACGTAAATCAAGTCCCAGCGGGATACCCGTATCAGGGTTCGTCAGGGGCTGGATAGAAAAGAAAACTGCAACTGCGACAAGTATAACTGTTATTGCGAGTTTAATAATGTTTCCCCGTTTCATTCTCGTTCCTCCTAATAGAATACATCGGACATGCCATACAAATTTTATTATATCCCCATAATACTTAAGGTGTCAATTCACGTGAAAAGGCAAGTGTTTTAAGCACTTGCCTTTAAAACCATTACTATGTTATCTTCTGTCGTTATCTTCTTCATATTCAGTTGGTACATCATCAGCATCATCGATAGCGGCAGAATCTTCTTTAGGTTTCTTATCTTTTTTACTTTTGCGATCTTCTTTATAATCTCTGTTTTCAATACTTTGTACTGCTGGTCTGATAAGTTCAATCTCAACGTTATTGGCAATCTTTACTATGACAGTATCTTCGTTAATCTTAGTAATAGTACCATGAATACCGCCAATTGTTACGATATTATCCCTAAGCCTTAAACTGTCCAGCATGGACCTACGTTCTTTCTGCTGTTTGCTATTCGGTCTGATGATAATAAAGTATATAATCCCAAAGAATACTGCAAACCAAAGAACCATATTCATCAAGCTTTGATCCATTAGAATTGAATCCCCCTTTTTTTAAGATTTTTTTTGTTATCTTAATTTTATTAAGAATCAGTTGGTTAACCTTACCATGCATGATTATATCATTTTTTCTGCCTTAAATCAGCATTTATTTTAAAAATATTATTTTTCATAACCGTAATCGGAAAAAAAATCCTTCCTATATTGAACAAGCGTGTCTTCCCGTATAGCCTGTCTAATCTCTTCCATAAGGGTAAGCAAAAAGTGCAGGTTATGGATAGTCATCAACCTAAGGCCAAACATTTCATCTGCCTTAATCAGATGCCTAAGATATGCTCGGGAATAATTTGCGCAAGTATAACAGGTACACGTAGGATCTAATTGTGCTAAATCAGCCGCATACTCTGCGTTCCTAATAACGAGTTTTCCAAAACGGGTTAAGGCTGTTCCATTACGCGCTATTCTAGTTGGAAGAACACAATCAAACATATCAATCCCGCGCATGACACCCTCAATTAAGGCATCAGGGGAGCCTACTCCCATTAAATACCTTGGTTTGTCCTCTGGTAGAAAAGGAACGGTATCTTCAAGCATTTCATACATTATATCCTTTGGCTCTCCAACACTCAACCCCCCAATAGCATAACCAGGCAGGTTTAATTGGGTAACTTCTTCAGCACTTTTCTTCCTCAGGTCTTTAAACATACCCCCTTGGACGATACCAAATAAACTCTGTTTATCTGTAGTTACCAACGCTTTTTGGCAACGCTGTAGCCAGCGCGTCGTTAAGTCACTAGACTTCCTAGCATATTCGTATGTACATGGGTAAGGTATACATTCATCGAATGCCATAACGATATCCGAACCTAAAGCCATTTGGATCTCGATAGCTTTTTCAGGACTCAGGAATTGTTTAGATCCATCAATATGAGAACGGAACTCAACCCCTTCTTCTGTGATTTTCCTCAAGTCTCCCAAACTAAATACTTGAAACCCCCCGCTATCAGTTAAGATAGCTCCATCCCAGTTCATGAATTTATGAAGTCCTCCAGCCTTTTTGATTAGTTCATGTCCTGGTCGTAAAAAAAGGTGGTATGTATTACTGAGGATTATTTTAGCCCCAATTGTTTTCAATTCTTCCGGACTCATCGTTTTCACTGTTGCTTGTGTTCCCACGGGCATGAAAACCGGAGTATCTATGACACCATGTGGAGTATGAAGCTTTCCTAAGCGAGCCTTAGTATGTTTTTCTTTTTTTAATATTTCCATATATACTGAAGCCAAAACCATCCATCCTTTAATAAGTTATTCACATTTTAGTTCTGATAATAACCATTCTATAATATTAACATACAATCGCCAAAACTAAAAAACCTATATTGTTCTTTAACAGCGGTTTCATAGGCTTTCATAATAATATCTCTATTGGCAAAAGCACTAACCAGCATTATCAGAGTAGAACGAGGAAAATGAAAGTTAGTGATTAAACCATCTATAATCTTAAATTCATAACCTGGATAAATAAAAATATCTGTCCAGCCATCTGAAGGTGCTAGCTCTCCCTCTTGATTTAAACAAACTTTAGCAGCAGATTCTAAGGTTCTTACAACTGTTGTTCCAACAGCGATCACCTTACGTCCTTCTTTTTTGGCTAAGTTAATCCTTTCTGCTGAATGGTAATCAAGCCTGAAATACTCTGAATGCATCTCATGTTCCCGGATATCTTCTGTCTTTACAGGACGAAATGTTCCTAAGCCGACATGAAGTGTGATTTCCAGAACTTCAACGCCTTTTTTTCTAATTTTCTCCAGTAACTCCTTTGTGAAATGAAGACCGGCTGTAGGAGCTGCTGCTGATCCGTTTTCTTTGGCATAAACAGTCTGATATCTTTCCTTATCCTCAAGTTCGATGTGTATATATGGAGGTAAAGGCATCTTACCCAACTCATCAAGGACTGCTTCGAATAACCCTTCATATTGGAATCTTAGCAATCTATTGCCGTTGTCGTTGATACTTACGAGTTCTCCCACAAGTAGTCCTTCCCCAAAGACAACTTTCTGTCCTACTTTAAGTCTTTTTCCAGGTCTAAGAATCACTTCCCAGAGATCTGTTTCTAATCGGTTTAGTAGAAGTACTTCAATTTGGGCACCGGTTGCTTCTTTCTTGCCAAACAAACGGGCCGGAATAACCTTGGTTTTGTTTAGAACGAGAACGTCGCCAGCTTTCAATAGTGTATCTAACTGGGTAAATTGATAATGAAATAATTCACCTTTTGCTCTATCTATCAGCATCAACCGCGACCTATCTCTAGGTTCAATAGGAACTTGCGCAATCAGTTCCTCTGGTAGATAGAAATCAAAATCTTTTAACTGCATCTGTATGTCTCCTCTTTAATCTGTCAAAATCAAGGACTGCTTAACTTCGTGTATATCCCACTTACGACGAGGTAGTCCTAAGGATAATCGCAGCGTGATAATAGTGAAGTAGGATATCATCATAAGAATAACCTTGCTTGGCCATATTGTATGCCCCCCATTGGGACATCCCGACACCATGACCCCAGCCTCTTCCATTAAACACAAAAACTCCAAAATGTCGTGGTTCAGAGCTTATTCCTTCATTAGAACTGACTAATTTTGCTAAAACTGGTCCAGGTAATTTTTTCTTATTAGGGTCATAATCAGCTAATAGAAGCATTGACTGTTTTTGTTTATTAACATAGTTTACATCAGGCAAAATAAATTCTACTTCGTATAACCTCCCGAGAAAAGAATTGCCGGTTATACCCCTACCATAAGGATAGAATTCTTGGACAAAGGCTCCCCCAGATATCGTCTTACTATTATCAAGCCAGTCTTGAAGAATAACTTCATATACTCTACCTGATTGATGAGCTTTTAACTCTATTTTTCTGATCGGAGCAAGCTCAAAAGCTTTCCCCAAAGCATCAGCTGCAATCCAGAACTGCCATCTATCGACAATCCCTCCTACACCTTCAGAAAACGGATCAGGCCGCGAAGTATAGTGAGGGTCGTGACTTACCCAAACGTTTTGGGTTTCTTCCATATAGCCACCGTTATGGGCAGAATAGTAAACAGAAATAGGATTGCCTGTTTCTTTATCTACAAGTATTTCTCCCTCGGTCATTTCAACAGCGCGACTTGCTTCTCCCTCTACAGCCCTTCCAGCATAAGCCTGATGAACATTTGGTGAGTCCGTGATAATTCCATTAGAATCTACATTTTTGATCAAGTATGTCCTAGCCGTGACAGCTTGCGCTTTTAGCGCTTCAAAACCCGTTGCCGCCCACGCATTGCTCATCTCGATCGGGACTACACCTTTTAAGTAATCTTCGCTATCCAAGGTATTAAGTAGTTTCCAACGAATTCCTTGTTTAGCTATTTGGAGATTTCCTCTATAGCTCAACCAATCTTTCTCAGGTTCTCTGATTCTAAAAATACCATTATTAGTAGTAACCATATTAATATCTTTTTCGTCCAATATTATTAATTGGTTATGTATTTGTAAGTATTTTGTCAGTCCGCTCTGTCCAAGTTTATAACTATCTCCAGTCTTTAATACCAGATTTGTTCCATTGTAGCTGAAATCATAGCTTCCCTGTCTTACCTCTACCTCGAGCCAGCCAGCCTCAGGAAACTTCCAGATAAGTTCTACTCCGATATTCTTAGCCAAGCATACTGAAGGAAATAACAACAAACCTAAAGTAATAATAAATAATAAGATTTTCTGTTTAACATAAAACTTCATTTTCTTACCTCTTCTTACCTAATTCAATATCTTTTAAATATCTTATTGTTAAACAGATTGCCCATATTTAAGAACCTATATTCAATATTTTTCCAAATAATTGACCTTAAATCTTTTTTAAATCTGATCTGTAAACAAACTGTTATGCTGTTGTTGGGGAGCTGTTATACCAAGATGAATATAGACCTGGTTCGTAACCACCCTTCCTCGGGGAGTACGCTGAATAAAACCCTGTTGAAGTAAAAATGGCTCCACAACATCTTCCAGCGTCTCTGCTTCTTCGCCAACAGTCGCTGCCAAAGTTTCTAGACCAACCGGACCGCCATCATACTTCTCAATAATCGTTAATAATATCTTTTTATCTAAACTATCAAGTCCTACGGGATCCACCTCTAATTTATCCAAAGCCTTGGATGCAATACTTAAATCTATTACCCTACTTCCCCAGAACTCTGCATAATCCCTCACCCTTTTAAGTAACCTATTGGACACTCTCGGAGTACCTCTGGACCTTTTCGCTATTTCTTCCGCACCTTCACTAGATAACTCAACTTTTAGAATACGTGAAGTACGAAAAACTATTTCTAGAAGTTCCTCCGTCGAATAAAATTCCAACCTGCTTATGACACCGAATCTATCTCGTAAAGGAGAAGTCAGTTGTCCCGCCCTAGTGGTTGCTCCAATCAGAGTAAAAGGTGCTAGAGATAGTCTAACGGAACGAGCACTTGGGCCTTTCCCAATCATAATATCTAGACAGTTATCTTCCATAGCAGAATATAGTATTTCTTCAGCCGTTCGGCTTAAACGATGTATTTCATCTATAAAGAGGACATCATTTGGTTCCAGAGAAGTAAGAAGAGCTGCTAAGTCCCCTGGTCTTTCTATAGCAGGCCCAGAGGTTGTTCTAATACTTACCCCCATTTCAGCAGCAATTATATTGGCTAAAGTTGTCTTTCCAAGCCCTGGAGGCCCATATAACAAAACATGATCCAAAGCCTCTCCCCTGTTTTGAGCAGCATGAATAAAGACAGTTAGGTTTTCTTTTACTTTAGATTGCCCTATATATTCCATTAGTCTATTGGGCCTAAGTCCCTCAGTCTCCCTATCTTCAAAATGTTCTGTGGAGCTTACGATTCTTTCACTGTCCAATTCTTCCACACCCCCAATCATCTATTATCCTTAGACATGGCCATATACCGTAAGGCTTCTCTTATCCGCTCTTCCATAGTACGTGTTTGATTTTTATCAATTTTCTCTAAAGCTTCTCGCGCTTCTTGTCTACTAAACCCCAAGGCAAGCAAGTAGTCCAGTTCATCATTCCCTTGCCCGGAATATGCTATTGTACTGTCTATCTTATTATCAGTATTGTTTTGGATACTAACGTACATCTCAGCCTTTTCCTTTAGCTTTTCCTTTAACTCCAATATCACTCGTTTCGCTGTTTTACCACCTATTCCAGATACTTCAGTGAGCATAGAACTGTTTTCTTGGACAATTGCCATTACAACTTGACGAACTGAAAAGGTTGATATTATTGCAAGCGCTGCTCTGGGGCCGATACCTGAAACCCCCAGTAATTGAATAAATAAATCCTTTTCTTCAACATTACTAAATCCATAGAGAATTAAGTCATCTTCGCGAACAATAAGATGAGTATAAAATATTTTTTCGTCTCCCACCTGGACATTAGCAGTGCAACTGGCAGTTGTATTTACAATATAGCCAATACCGTTAACATCTATGACCAATTTATCCGGGCTGATAACCCAGACAATCCCTCTCAATAAACCTATCATCTGTTTCCTCCTTAGATACGCCTCATACTGTGGGCATGACATATCGCTATAGCTAAAGCATCTGCGGTATCATCTGGTTTGGGAGTTTCCTTGAGGGCTAATAATGCCCTTACCATAAACTGAACCTGTTTTTTATCTGCTTTTCCATAACCAACCACTGCCTGTTTAACCTGTAAGGGTGTATACTCAAATACTTCTATATTATTTTTAGCAGCTGCCAGAAGTATCACACCCCTTGCTTGTCCTACAGTTAGAGCAGTTGTCGTATTACGATTAAAGAATAATTCTTCCACAGCCATCACATCAGGTGGACTTTCCCTTAAGAAATTATCAAGGGATTCATATATTATAAGCAACCTTTCAGTCATGGGCATATCCGACTTTGTTCGCCAACAAGAATAACTAACCGGAGTGATTTTGTGACCCTGCTTTTCAATCAAGCCATAGCCCACTATCGCCGTTCCTGGATCAATTCCTAAAATTAACATCTTCTTCTCCTAGAACCAATTCTTCTATAGATCTTGATCCAAAAGGGAATCATCAAGATCAAAATTAGTATACACCTTTTGAACATCATCATGGTCTTCCATTAAATCGATTAGTTTTATCACTTTTCTAGCTTGTTCTATATCCGAAATCTCTGACTTATTTTCTGGGATAAGGTTAATGCTTGCCACTTGAATAGGAACGCCACTATCTAAAAGGGTTTGTCTTACATCTTGCATATTGGGTGGCATTGTAAATATCTCATAGCTTTCTTCCTGGTTTTCCACATCTTCCGCCCCAGCTTCTAATGCTAAAAGTAAGAGCTCATCTTCCTTGGTCTGCAAGTCTTCCTTACGAACGGTTAGTTGTCCTTTTTCTGTAAACATCCAGCCTACACAACCGCTTTCACCCAGATTACCTCCGTTTTTAGAAAAGAGATGTCTCATTTCTCCTGCTGTTCGATTGCGATTATCTGTTAAAACAAGAGCCATTATGGCAACTCCACCAGGGCCATAACCCTCATAACGAAGCTCTTCGTAATTTGTTTCCTCTCCGTCTCCTGTACCTTTTTGAATTGCCCGCTGAATATTATCATTCGGCATATTTGCCGCTTTCGCGTTATCTATGGCTATCTTCAAGCGGAAATTTCCATTGGGATCAGCTCCTCCAGTTCGTGCCGCAACAAAAATTTCTCTAGCTATCTTCGTAAAAACCCTACCCTTGACAGCATCCGATTTCGCTTTTCTGTGTTTGATATTAGCCCACTTGGAATGACCGGCCATTACAATTCCCTCCTGAAATGATTATTATTTTTAGAGTTCGTTTTACTGCATATACCCGCCCGTGCGCCAGAAAGCAATTCTTCTTGGTTTGCGGCTTCGGCGTTTATCTCCGCAGGAGACAAACGTACCACGCTCCAGGGCTATTCACTTGTCAACTCCGCTACCTCACCAAACCTGCACTCTTAAAAGCGAGGTTGTAAGGTTAGGATTTCTGTAAGCAAGCGTTAGCTATAAGAACTTGTCCGAGTGCTAGGCCACCATCTCCAGCCGGCAACATGGTTGGATAATATATTGTTATACCAATTTCTTTAGTCAAGTTTAACAAAATCTCTGTTAGAAGTTTATTTTGAAAAACACCACCACTTATAACAATTTCTTTATTCTGTATTCCAATCAATAAGACCATTTCTAACATGGCAGAGGCTAAAGAGTAATGAAAACGGAAAGCTATTTCATCTCTAGATCTATGGTCAAGGATTTCTGATACAATGCTCTTCAGTAATCTCCCTGGCTTAAGTACGAAAACCTCTGAATCTATATCGAATTCGAAAAAATATAGTTCTCGTTCCTTTAGCTTCTCAACTTCTGGATTATATCTGCATATTAACCTTGCATACGCTTCCTTTTTCATCCTTCTAACTTCTGGTGAATAATCCAACCCAAATATTGTAGCATAATCTTGAGCTGCGTTGTGCTTATTAATCTTTATTAGCCAAGATACTGCTTTACTTTCCAGTTCTATCGCCGCTTGCCCTTCATACGAGACCTCTGTGCAGATACCTAGTAATCCACTTACTACATCAAATAATCGTCCCGCACTAGATGTCTCATATATTTGAAATCCGCTCTTCAGTTGGCCATCTAGAATACTTTTTTCATGCATCGAAAGTTTATCCCATAAAGGCTCCGTTGTCATCCATTCATTTGAACTAAGTAGTTTACGCAAGTAAGCATAAGCAATTCTTAAAGGTTTCTTCGCCCCAGCGTCACCACCTGGTAAAGGTAGATATTCCAGATGTGCTCGGCGTTCATATCCGCTAGCATCGCCATATAGAAATTCAAATCCCCAGATTTTATCATCTTCACCATAGCCAGTTCCATCACAAATAATTCCCAGGGTAGGCTTGCTAATTTGGTATTCTTCCATCACGCTTACCAAATGGGCATGGTGATGTTGTACTGTACATTTGGAAGTTGTCATTTGTTTAGCCATTATCGTGGTCGCATATTCAGGATGAAGATCATAAGCCACTTTGTCCGGAATGATATTCGCTACTTTCTGATAAGAATGGAATTCCTGTTCATACCTTTCGAAGTTCTCATACCCGTGCATATCCCCAATATACTGACTCATGAATGCTTTTTTTCCGGATGCTAGACAAAAAGCATTTTTCATCTCCCCTCCTAAAGCAGCTATGGATCCCTGAACTTCATTTTGTAAGAACATGGGTAGAGGGATATAACCTCTGGCCCTGCGCAGAAATGTTGTCTTGCCCCCTATTATTTGAATAACTGAATCGTCGCAAGGATGAAATATATCTCTATCATGAAGCAAGAAATAATCAGCGATTCCGTGCAGGTCTCTAACCGCTACCTCATTATCATATATGAGAGGCTGCCCACTTAGATTTGCACTCGTCATAACCATGATATCTATGGAACCTCGAAATAATAAATGATGTATTGGGGTATACGGCAGCATTGTCCCCAGAGTATGTATGTTAGGGGCAACATGACTGGAAACCCTACTAGTGGCTTTGTCCAACCATGGAAGTAAGACTATAGGTGAAGCAGGACTAGTTAAGACTCTTTTTTCCTCTTCAGATAAGAAGACTTCTTGAGATACGATATCTAGGTTACGTACCATAAGGGCGAATGGTTTATGCCCACGTTCCTTAATCTCACGTAGTTTTTTTACTGACAGGTCATTATATGCATCACATACGAGATGGAACCCCCCGAGACCTTTGACAGCAATAATCGCACCTGCTTCCAATAACTTTACGCTTTGTTGAATGTCAATTTCTTGACCTTCGGCATTTAAAAGCCTTAGTGATGGACCACAATCTCCACAAGCAACTGGTTGAGCATGAAATCTTCTGTTCAATGGATTTTCATATTCCTCTCGGCATTTAGCGCACATTTGGAAAGTATCCATAGTTGTTTTATCACGATCATATGGTCTATCACGAATAATTGTATAACGAGGACCACAATTTGTGCAATTGATAAACGGATAGAGATACCTTCTATCATCTTTATCAAACATTTCTTGTAAACAGTCAGGACATGTTCTAATATCTGGCGAAATAAGAACATCTGATTGAGCAAGGTTATCACTTTTTATTATATTAAAATCCGTATACCCTAGATATTCGGTAGTTCTTATATCCTTATAAATAATGGTTGCCAAAGCCGGAGTCTTATTTTGAAGAACAGAAGAAAACTTTTCAATATTTTCTCCCTCGGCATGAATATCCAAACCGTCACTGGAATTCTTAACCCAGCCTTTTATATCAAGATCGCTCGCAACCTTGAAAACAAACGGTCGAAAACCAACCCCTTGAACAATTCCGTCAAAATGAATTTTTATTGCTTTTTTCATCCCATTATCTCTTAAACTCTCTTTATAATTTTATAATTTTATTCAATGCTATTTTACACGTATTATTGTTCAGAAACAATTAAACGTATTATCTTAAATCATAAATTACCAAACTAAAAATAGTATTCCAATTAGGAAAATTGAATTTTCAGACTTTTTTAATTGGTCTGGCCATTAATAATAAAATAGGGTAAAATATTTACGTGGAGTTGTATATTCTCATCTACTCCTCCTCAATATTATCTAACCCCTCTAATTGGCCCGATTTTATGTCGGGCTATTTTTTTATCTATTAACCCATTAATCATAGAAGAAACTGCTAGATTTGCAGTTTCTTCTATGATTATCAGAGCATTGAAATTGAATTAAATTGGATGGTGTATGCTTTTATAGATATCTTCAAGAATAGGTTCTGTTATCCGTTTCTCATCTAGGGTAATATAAATTCCCTCACCAGCATAAGCATGGTTTTCTTTCAGACGAATTGTTTTTACTCTAACAAAAGCATCCATTTTCAGTTCAATTATTTTGTCGGTCAAATTATGGTACAGCTCTTTCGAACCTAGCGCAGTACAGATATCACATGTGCAAATCGTGAACTCACGCGTCACAAATGCCGAGTCAGCCTTTTTGCGTACATTTTTGGCAACAGAATCACCATTTACAGGGCTATAATGTGTATGCAACAGTTTATGAGCCAGTTCCGAGCTGGGTTCTCCATAATAATCAGTATACAGCCTGAGGATATCAGGATTTTCTTGTGACTTGCGGTAGATAGAAGTCTTATCAATATCAATGAGAACCTGCTGACGTTTTTCCAGAACATCTATCTTTTCAGGAACTGGATGCCCCGCTCCGCATATACAGCCTCCCGGGCAGGCCATTACTTCAATTAGATCGTAGCCAACGTCTACACCTTTAATAATTTGTTCAATAATCGGCTCTGCATTGTGCAATCCACTTATGACAGCAACGTGTACTTTATTGCCATGAGCTTCGACAGTAGCCTCTTTAACACCATCAAAGCCTCTAACTTCTTCAAAGTCGAGATGATCTGTAAGAACCTTCCCTGTAAGCTTCTCAACAGCCATTCGAAGAGCAGCCTCAGCAACGCCCCCTGAGGCACCGAAGAGAATTCCAGCACCAGAAACCCGTTTGTATGGATCACAGAAGTCCTGAGGAACAACTTCAGCAGGATCAATTTGTTTCTGGCTAACCATTTCTAACATTTCTGTCGAAGTCAGAACAGCATCTACATCGCGTATCCCCTCAGGTGCAAACTCTGGGCGGGCAGCCTCATACTTTTTAGCAATACATGGAACTATTGAAACAACATAAAGATCTTTTTTGTCTATTCCCTCTAGCTCGGTAAAATGATTCTTTACCGTAGATCCCATCATCATTTGGGGAGATTTACAGCTTGAAAGGTGAGGGATAATTTCGGGGTAACGCCTTTCAACAAAATTAACCCACCCAGGACAGCAAGAAGTAAATTGAGGCATAACCTCTTTCTTGGCTATACGCTTCAGGAACTCTGTTGTCTCTTCGACGATGGTTAAGTCAGCTGCAAATGTAAAATCAAAAACTTTATGGAAACCCATCTTCTTAAGCATACCTGCCATAAAAGATGATGCCTCATTGAATGGAATTCCAAATTGAGAAGATACGACACTTCGTACGGCCGGGGCAACAAAGGCAACAACAGTTTTATTTGGATCATTGATTGCCCTGAAAACTTTTCCTTTTTCGCTACGATAATCAAGAGCTCCACAGGGACAAGCATTCACACACTGGCCACAGCTGACACAATCCGTTTTTTCTAGAGGAAGACCACTCTTCGTGCCAACTAGTTGACGCCCATTTTTCATATAAAACGTGAGAACATCCGGGCCTTCAATTTCTGCACAGGCAGCAATACAACGTCCGCAGGATATACACTTATTATGGTCGCGAATAATAATAGAATGATCTTCAACTATTGGAATAAGTGGGCGCTCATGTGATGGATTTGAATATTCAATATTATGAGCGCTTGCTTCATTTCTTAAATCACAGTCATAACGTTCATGGCAGCCACATTTAAGACAACGACGAGCTTCCTCTCTTGCGATTTGCTCAGCGTATCCTAAATCAACTTCCTGGAAATTATTCTTACGTTCTTTGATTGGTATTGCAGGCATCTCCGCTCGGTCAAATTTCGGAATTATCTCAAACTCCCATTTGGGAAGATCCTCCATAGATCCACGGCTACAACTATAATCAACATGTTGTTCCTTAACATACCCTTTCATTAGGAAGCTGTCCATAGCTTCAGCCGCGTGACGACCTGCCGCAACAGCTTGGATAACTGTTGCAGGCCCTGTAACACAGTCTCCACCGGCAAATATATTGATTTCGGAAGTCTGGGAGGTCTTGCCATTGATTTCGATATCTCCCCATTTATTCAACTTAACCGGTAGGTCATTATAGAGAAATTGGGTATTCGTGCTTTGACCTATGGCTCCAATAACTGTGTCTGCATCAAACTTTATTTCGCTACCTTCAATAGGAACGGGACGCCTACGACCGGATCGATCAGGTTCGCCAAGAGTCATCTGACTACAATGAAGCACCTTTTTACCATCCTTAGAAGCTATTTTAATAGGTGCTGTCAAAAAGAGCATTTCTACTCCTTCATGCAGAGCTTCTTCTACTTCATAAGCTTCGGCAGGCATATCTTCCTTGGTACGGCGATAGATAAGCTTAACCGATTTTGCTCCTTTACGAAGTGCAGTACGGGCACAGTCAATAGCCGTGTTTCCACCGCCAATAACTACAACATTATCTCCGAGCTCAATGTTCGCCTGTTTGGTTATCTGTTCCAGAAACTGTATCCCTAGCCACCCCCCTTCCAAATTTTCTCCTTCAATCTGTAAGGGAGTAGCACGCCAAGAACCAATGGCAAGATATACGGCATCAAAATCTTTGCGAAGATCCTCAAGATGGATATGTGTTCCAAGTACCTTTTTGGTCATAATTTTTACGCCAAGACTTTTTATCAAATCAATTTCTTGATCCAAGGTAGCTTCCGGCAGACGGTATTCAGGAATTCCATACCGCATCATTCCACCTGCATAGTATTGTCTTTCAAATACAGTCACATCATGGCCTTCTATCGCACTGTAATAAGCCGCTGTAAGACCAGATGGTCCAGCACCTACAACAGCGATTTTCTTACCGGTTGTAGCATTTATCCGTGGCTTCCAAGGCCGCTCATTCGCTAGATCCCAGTCTGCGATAAAACGTTTAACATTATTAATTGCTACCGCAGAATCTATAAGGTTACGGCGACATTGTGCCTCACAAGGATGAGGACAAACACGTCCACAGACTATTGGGAAAGGATTCTTTTCCTTAATAACCTGTATTGCTGCTTCAAAATTCCCGTTACCGGCATGGCGAAGGTAAGCCTGAATATCAATATTTGCAGGACAAGTCATTACACAAGGAGCGATACAGTCTGCATTGTGGTCAGAAAGTATCTGTTCCAGCCGAATTTTGCGATAATGTTCAAGTTTAGGACTATTCGTGCATATCACCATGCCCTCCTTAATTGGAGTATGACACGATTTTACATCACGTTGATCTTTTCCTTCCCCTAATTCAACTACACACAGTCCGCAGTTCCCATTGGAACGCTCGAGTCTTATATCATAACAAAGATGAGGGATATGGATATCCTCCTGAATTAATGCCTGCAGGATTGTCAAATCATCATATACTTCGGTTTGACGTCCGTTAACATTTACAGTAATCCGGTTATGCTTTGTGATTTTTTTCATTTGATTAACTCCTTTTCTATAAAGTCGTCAAGTACACTTGTTACATGTTCTAATTATAACAAATTAAAGATAATTTGTATGTACCACAAAAAAACACGCACTGTTATGAATATTTAGTCAATATCTGCCAGTATAAAGGCTTTACTTCTAACAGGATAATTATTTGCCGTAAATATAAAAGCATTATTAAACCTATCATAAGAGCTACTATCTAGATGAATCATTGGAATCTCCAGTACCTTTTCAAAAATCTGTTTATTGATATCGTAAATTCCAAATACCAATGTGTTTGTTTCTGTTTCTTCATATGAGAGTTCAGTTTCCCAGTAGAACAGCGTCCCTTCACTAGCAGGATAATAAGATATGCGCTTATCCTTCGGAACATCCTTCACTAGACTAGTCTTTACACCAGTATCAATATTAAGTAGCATCGGTTGTTCGGTCTCGCTATAAGCAGCGCTACTGCTGTAGATCAATTTATCATCGTACCATTCAGTGAATACTCTTCCGTCTGTATCAGACTCGAAAAATCTGTTGTCTGATCCATCCACTTTTATTACTCCCGTCCCTATCGACCACTCATATCCCACTATTCTATAAAGAATCTGAGTTGAATCTAAAGAAAAGACTGGGTATCTTGGCACTTCCGAATCCATCCCATGAGGATCATCCCCAATCATGGATTCTACTATCACCTTGCTGTTATCAAATCGGTTATCACAGACTACAAGTCCTTTTTTATTTGAATACACAATTGTTTTACCATCTGGAGAAATGTCCAAATCATCTGGTTGTACTGTCTCTTCATCAGGGTATTTTATTTCTTCTAACACCCCAAAACTTATGTTATCCAGTATTAATATCCTATCCACCAGCATCATGGCTATTTTATTTTCTTCCAATTGTCTTACCCTTATAAAACTATTTTCTTGGAGAGAAATTCCCGTATAAAAATCCGTATTATCTTGGGTATCATAGACATAGACCCTGCTCTCAGCATCATTACGATACACGATTAAACATTTGCCCTGTTCGAAGCTTATAATCCGAGTTACTTTTTCAAATCCATCATTAATAGCATTTCTTGCTTGGATGAGATACAGTTCCGGTTCCTTAACTTGTCCAGCTTTCCATATGGGGTAATTCATATTTCGGATTTCTTCCAGAGTTTCTCCATATACAGAACGGTATTGTTTATCTACTCTGGATATCTCATCATTTGGATAAGTTACTCCTCCCAGGATCTTATCTTTTTGAAAGAATACTTCAGCCACAGTCCTTTTATCTTCTAATAGTAAAATTATGCTTTTAAGGTTCACCTGACCATAGCCGTTTTGTTCACTAATATTTGAAACAGCATTATTAAGGAAAGCATTCAACTTTTGAACATTAGTATCATAACTTAATATTTCCCAGGTTATCACCATATCCGAGCCTTCATTAATAACCTCGATTGGTTTTAATCCTTCATGGATTAAATAATCCATTGCTTCAGCTATTTGACCAGTATATTCTGGTTTAGGTTCAGTAATAACAGGTTCAGAATCTGGTACAGGCGGTTCAGCTTGCTCCTTACTACAGGATGTTAGCGAGAGGATTAACATAATTGTAAGAAGTAAGATACCAATACTTTTAAGTAAATTTTTACCATTATTCTTTTTGAAAAAGGACATGACTTCTATTATCATTCTTTTATCATCACCTTTTTAGTATTTAATGAACTTTACTTTGGATACTAATAATACACCAATTCACTATTATTTTATATATTAAAATTACCATTGATAGATAATTATGGTTATGATTGTATCAAAATAAGTAAAGAGTATATGCGATAAAATCTTTTATCTTAGTTCTTTACTAGGATAAGTTTATTGTGTTAATACAGTAAAAACTCTGACAATCTACATCTCCTTGCCATCTATGGACTTCGCAACGACTTTAATGCATGTAAGGAAAGGTAAGTCGTCATTAATATATCGAGTAGCTAGAAAACAGGGTAACTAATCCTGTTTTCTTTGCTCTCACAGAACCGGACTTACGTTTGCCGTATCCGGCTCCTGAAATTTCTCACCAAATTAATAATAA
>JAGXFZ010000077.1 GCA_024637055.1 Gracilibacter sp.
CATTAAACCTTCTACCATATTGAGAGTTTGCTCCTTACCTGACCAGTATTCATACTTGGAAGTCTCCCATCGAAATTGACGATCTACATATGAATCTCTAGCTCTGATTATGCTGTCCATGGTAGAGCCGGCTCCAATGGTAATCGGTTTCCCCGATGCATTAAAAGTCAAAGGGTTAGCTGCTTGGAGATTAGGCAACTGTCTGGTATATCCCTTATTATTAGCATTGGCGATATTATGCCCAGTTACATCTAAAGCAGCTTGTTGAGTGGCAAGTGCCCGACTAGCTATTTGTAGACCGAAGAATGTGGAGTACATATCTTTTCTCCCTTTGAATCATAATTTTTGGAGCTTAAATACTTCTATCTATAATACTTACATTACGTTTTTCTTCTTTTTTCTTTGCTTTATTGCTAGGGTTGGAATAGGTTGTTTGTCTTTCATTCGTTAAAGACTGTATTGTGAAATTGACGATATTCACAGCATTCTCTAGTAATTTTGTGTTCGTCTCATGCAAGTCCTTTAACTTAAGCATTTCCTTTTCCAAATCTATACGTACATCTGTTAAAGCAGGAAAACTTTCGACTAAGTCAGCTAAAGTAATTTCTTCCGCTTTCTTACCAATCTCTTTGCCAAAAAATTCTGCCCAGTGGAGTCGCTCATCTTCTAGGCGACTGAGTTGGTGCAGAATTTTTTCCTCTTGAATGGTTATTTCTTCTATTTCCTGAATGTTATTATTGACAAGGGACTCCTGCTTTTGTATTTCAAATTCTATTAGCTCCTTATAAAGCTGAGTCTGTTTTTTCAGGTTGAGATCTAAACTATTTATTATTTGCGCCATTTATTTTCCCTCCGTCTTTTCGGAGGAAAGCATGCTGGCAGCTATAGAGTCACCATCGAGGCTGAAGTCACCACGAGCAATCTGTTCAGTTATTGCTTTGACCCGATCCTCTCTTACATCCGGCAATTCCTTAGCTTTCTGGATAAGCTTTTGAAAAACTTGAGCATTGTCAGATACAGCGACTTTATCTTGCTCAGAGCTTTTATTATCGCGGCTTACCGGAGAAGTTTTACTAATCGGCTGCACACCGCCTACGGGAGGAATTCCATCAATTTTCATAACACTCACCAACCTGAAAAATTATTTTTATTTCTATCAGTACACATTAGATTTATCGTAAATCACCCAATACAACTATAAACCCAAAAACAGGGTTTATCGCTAATTATTATACACTATCTCCATTATGCTTCGAATACCTTAAAATATTACCTCTATTAAGTTTTAGCATTATTATTTGTGCATTTAATGACGTTATATCTAAGCTACACCGCAGCATGCGCGACAAGCGGAGCACGGTAGCCCACAACCCACAAATGATATCTAAGCTGCACCGTAGCATGCACGACAAGCGGAGCAAGGATGCGGAGCGCGGCAGTTAGCGACAGGAGGTCGCTATTGCCGAAAAGTGCTTGTTACGGTGTAGCTCTCACTAGCATCAAGCTACTAATAAGCTAATTCTTTCACCACATCATAAAGTATATCACATGCTAGCTCAAATTTTTCTTCATTGATAATGGTTATATCATCTTCTGGAGTATGGTTCTTCCAGAGCCAATCTCTACTTAGAACGGTAATGGCTGGAATCCCCGTGTCTAAGAAAGATGAATCATCACTCTTATGCCCTTTACTATCATCTTTCTCTATCCTAGCTCCATTCCGTTGTGCTATGGTTTTAATGATTTCTGTTAGCGAATTCTCCTTTGTAGTCCAGAAAATGAAGTCTTCTTTGGAGCCAGCGGCTATGGTGTCGAAATTAATAACGGCTTTAATATTAGAAAGAGGAATTACGGGATTTTTGACGAAATATTTAGAACCTAGAAATCCCATTTCTTCAGCACCCCAAAATACTGCGACAACATTGGTCCTCGGCGTTGTTCCTGCTAAGTTCTCTTGGACCAAACGGCGCATCACTTCTAGGATACAACCTACACCGGAGGCGTTATCATTAGCTCCTCTGTGAAGCTCCCCCTTATACATACCCAAATGATCATAATGAGCCGAAATAATAATAGTTTCATCTTGGTTAATTCCCTTAATTCCAGCTAAAAGATTAGTAGCTAAAACAGGTGCGGCATTCACTTGCTTGGGGCGAAAAAGTGCTCTGCCATTAATCACTCTTTCCTCCATTGCTGGAATAGAAAAAGTTTGTAAATAGTTTTCAAATCCGATAGGTTCAAGTTGAAGTTCCCTAACCTGCTCTTCGAGATAGACAAGGGCTCTAGTTTCCCCAATCGTACCGGATCTGCGTCCCTGCATATCAGCCTGGCAAAGAGCCTGGATATCTTCAAAACCTTTTTTTGCTAGAATGTCGGTAGCAATAATATTGGAACCATCCGCTCCTTCAGCCTGAGCGATATCAAGCTTAATCGAAGGTTTGCCTGCTAAGAGGCTTAGACCTTGAGACCACTTTTGAGGCAAGATAGTCCAGGGAACAATCAATGCTCCAAAAAAAGATAAGAATTTTATAAATGTACGTCTTGTATTCATCTTTATATCCTTTCTAGGAGGAAATAGCTATGTCACTTAGGGTAAATAATTCTGAGCAAACAAAATCCTTATCTATTGCTCCCCAGTCTACAACTGAGAAAAGAGAAGCAAATTTTAACAATATCTTATCACATACTCGTCAGTTAGAGAGTAAAGAGCTGCAACTTTTTCTTAATAAATTAGAAGGTCAGGGTAAGAAACTTGCAGAAAGTCTTTCCTTGCAAGACCTGGTGGAATTTAAGAAGATGGTTAAAAGTTTCCTAAAATCTACTCTGGGCCAGTCTCGCAATATGCAGGAGGAAACTTTCTGGGACTATCGTGGCCAACCTAAAGTTATGGCCAGAGTAACCAAAATCAATCGTGCCTTGGAGCAACTGGGAGAGCAAGTACTATCTTCACAGGCCGAGCCCTTAAAAATACTCGCTAAAATAGATGAGATCAAAGGTCTGATTGTAGACCTATTGGCTTAGATGGAGGAGACGATTTGAGTCATCACTTTATTAATATCGACAGTTATGAGAAATTCGTTAAGGACTTTCATACTTTAAGCGGACTTGATTTGAATTTTTACAAAGAAAACCAGATGAAACGTCGGATAAACAACTTTATGAATACGCATAAGCATAAAGATGACTATACCAGCTTTCTTAAAGCCCTTGGTCGAGACCCTAAACTGTTCGATGCTTTTTTTAAACATCTGACTATTAACGTCACTCAGTTTTTTCGAGACGTTAAGTTATGGGATATCTTCCAAAACAAGATTATTCCTGACCTAATTCAAAACAAACATATGCTTAAGCTCTGGAGCGCCGGCTGTTCAGCTGGACAGGAAGCACATACCATGGCAATTATTATGAATGAATATTTTCCTAACACTAAATATAGCATTGCGGGATCAGACATCGATGTCAACGTCTTGAAGCAAGCTCGCCTCGGCAGATATGATGAAAGAGATTTTGCCAGCACTCCTGAACATATTATACAGAAATACTTTACAATTGGAGAAGACAGGCAATATCAGGTCAAGGATAACGTGAAAAAAAATATCACTTTCCGTGAACAAAACCTCTTAACCGATAGCTTTGATAAGGGCTTTGACTTTATCGCCTGTCGCAATGTCGTCATCTACTTCACTGATGATGCCAAAGATTTACTCTACAAAAAGTTTGCCGATTCCCTCAACCCCGGTGGCATACTCTTTACTGGAAGCACAGAACACTTATTTGGCAAAAACCACCTAGGCCTGAAACCGGTCTCCTCCTTCTTCTATCAGAAACAGTAAAGTTAGGGACGGTTCTTTACTTTACAGATACAGTGCTATCCACCAGTAGATGACATTAGATAATCAAATACAAATAAGGCAAATATAAAACCCGGAAGCTTTTTAATATTGCTCCCGGGTTTACTCTTTAATACCAAGACTCTACCTTTAAAACGAATCATCCATTATTTCCGGATAAGTCAAACTCATACTCTCAACCTTATTCTCCGGTTTAATATCCTCAAGTGATTGCCCACCTTTTAGATCAAAGCGAAAGAATAAAGCGGCAGCACCTTCGACCTTAAACACACCATAAAGCTTACCACCGTGGATACTTTCTGGCTCAATATATTCCGGTCGATAAACGTCAAACACCTTAGCTGCATTATCCCCCATCTTTATTCCTAAATTGGTTTCAGCCTGGGGAGAGGTTACATACAATTCTAGCACTCCTCCCGATTCGACACCGATAAATATTCTGTATCCATCATAATCCCATCTAAATACTTGTTCAGGAAAATGTCCTACCACTTCACCGGGGGGAGTCTCCTTGTAATCCTTACCTAAGGCTGCTTCCACTTGTGCTTTGCTGTCTCCAAGATGGACGCCAGAGATACTTGGTTTAATATTTTTAGTAGTCTTCTTGGTTTCCTTACCTTGGTCGTCTATTTCTGTGTAAGCTATATTCCCCTCTTTATCCCAAGATTCGACTTTATATAGGTAGCCCTGTGTTTTCCACACATACTCACTTTCCTCTTGACCTAATTTATAAATTTCTAAGAATCCCCAACTCTCTCCATATTCATGGAATTCATTCCCATAGGCTATAGCTGTGCTGTCGGGACTCCAGACAGGAATACCAAAACTTTTCGGTTTAAAACTTTCTTCTTGTAGGGTGTCGGCTTTAACAATACTATTTATCCCACCTTCCCCCAGCTTCTCGCTGATTAGGAAGTATTTGCCGTCAGGCGACAAATTGAATCCATGAGTAGTTGGAGAGACGTCTCTAACAAACTCTGGGTCCTCTTCACCGACTTTCCAGAGATATGCTTCATCTAATCCTTCTTTTTCAGGCTTACCTGCTTGGATATAGACGACCATTTCTTCATCTGAAGACCAAGTAATTTGAAAAACTTCATCACCTTTAGAAGATAATGCTGATTGGATTTCTTCTTTAGTAAATACTTCTTCGTTCTGGTTATCGTCATCTGGTTCCTTTGGGGTAGATGTGCAACCTGTTAAAAATACTAACAAGCATAATAATACCCCTACTAAAGATTTACCCAATGTTATTTTTGTCATTTATATTTTCTCCTTATATTCCTACTTATATCGGTATTGTTCTCAATTTCCTCTCCACTATTATTACTGACGGTTATAGTAGCGTCAGTCTGACGAATGTTACATCAAGCATACCATATCCATATCAATGCTAAAAATTCCTTAGTATATTTCCTTCACATCGAACATATGTTCTGATATAATAAGTTCACTTAAGAATCTAATTTATAAGGATTGAACGTTATGAAAAACCGCCTCATCTTCCATATAGATGTTAACTCTGCCTATCTCTCCTGGGAGGCTTCTCATAGAATGCAACACGGAGATCCTCTAGACTTGCGCACCGTTCCCTCAGCCATAGGAGGAGATCCAGAGACACGCCATGGAATAATCTTGGCTAAATCTATTCCTGCTAAAAAATTCAAAATTCAAACTGGCGAGACTTTATTTTCCGCTAGAAATAAGTGCCCCGACCTTCTAATCGTTAGCCCTAATTATACTCTTTACAGACAATGCAGTATGGCACTTAAAGAGTTGCTCCAGGAATACTCACCTCTTCTGCAGCAGTATTCAGTTGATGAATTCTTTCTGGATTTCACCGGAATGGAGAAGTTGTTGGGAGATCCCGTAGAAACTTCTTACCGGATAAAAGACGAAGTCAGAGAGAAACTGGGATTCACCGTCAACATAGGAATATCCTCTAATAAGTTGTTAGCTAAGATGGCTTCCGAACTACAAAAACCAGATAGAGTTCATACCATTTTTCCAGAAGAAATCTCTTCTAAAATGTGGCCTCTCCCTGTAGAAGAGTTGTTCGGGGTTGGCAGAGCCACTTCTCGCAAACTTCGGGACAGAGGGATAAGAACCATAGGTGATCTCGCTTCCGAAAGCCCTGATGACCTTAAAAGGTATCTCAAGAGCTATGGTCTCCTGTTATGGAACTATGCAAATGGGAGAGATGACTCCCCTGTCAGACACAACGATTTCATCCCTGTTAAAGGGATGGGTAACTCTACCACCATCTCCTTTGATGTCGAAGACAAAAGTACTGCCCAACTCATCCTGTTATCTCTTGCCGAGACTGTCGGGATGCGACTCAGGCAGGATGCGTTTTATACCAGCTTAATCTCAGTCTCTCTTAAAACTAAGGATTTTTTATATTATTCTCACCAAAGGAAGATTTATCTTCCCACTGACTGTACCTCCGTAATCCATCAGGTAGCTTGTAAACTATTAGATGAACTATGGCAAAATGAGCCTATCCGTCATTTAGGACTACGGGTCTCAGAACTTAGTAGTAATAACCTCTTCCAAACTTCACTCTTCGAGAAAGATACCGAAAAACAAAAACGTATCGACCAAGCTGTCGATACCATTCGCTTAAAATATGGGGCTCATTCAGTCTTCCGCTCTGCCTTCCTGCGTAGTGGCCTAAAACCCCTAAGTGGCGGGGTTATCGAAACAGAAGAATACCCCATGATGTCCAGTATTCTTTAAGTTAATTTATTTCTTAAGGGGATATATCATGAAAATTTGCATGCAACCTATAGAGTCTATAGCCTGGTTTACTAAGGAGGGAATCCCTCACCCTTTGAGGTATAGAATTCTAACTGAAGATAAAACTTATAAAACTATAAAAGTAAACCAGGTGCTTTTTAGAACCGAGGAAAAAATAGCCGGTAACCGCATGCTGCTTTTCCGTTGTCAGGGAGAAGTGAACGGCATTCTTAAAATATTTGAGCTGAAATATGAACTTAGTACTTGTAGATGGTATCTTTACAAGATATAAACTAGGCTGTCGCAGTGCGACAGCCTAAATAAGAAGGAGGTAAGAAAGCAATTAACAAGTGATTGTTCTTTAATACTAGGAATTTATCCACCATAACTTCTGGTAACACAGAATAGCTCATTGCCTCTAATCATTTCGGCTTTAGTAGGCTCGCCGGAAGCAGTTTTAATAAATAATTCTAGCAGATCTGATCCCACTTCGGAGATAGTTTTACCATCGATGATTCCACCAGCATTGAAATCAAGGTTAAAGCCCATACGTTCATATGTTTTGTTGTTTCCTGTAATCTTCACTACAGGTACCCCCGCAAAGCCTGTAGGGGTACCTCTTCCTGAGGTAAAGCCAACTATTTGGCAGCCTGATGCAACTAATCCTGTTACCGCTTCCCCATCATGCCCTGGACAATCAAGGATATGAAGCCCTGGATTCGTAATTGCTTCTCCATATTTTAGTACACCACTGATTGGCGCTGTTCCACCTTTGTGGATTCCTCCCAAAGCTTTTTCCGATACAGTCGTCACCCCACCATCCTCGTTCCCTGGCGAAATCAACTGGGACCGATTCTGCAAATCAGTATGGACTGTTCCCAATTTGAGCTTTTCTTCGATTCTGGTTATTATATCCAGAATATCTTTGGCAACTTGTTTGTTCACCGCTCTTTTAGCAAGAACGTTCTCTGCCCCAATGAGTTCAGTGACTTCGGTTAAGATTGCCCTGCCTCCCGCTGCTACAATTTGGTCAGTCACCCAACCCAAGGCGGGGTTGGCAGCGATTCCAGAAGTAGCATCTGTGCCTCCACATTTAAGACCGAGACAGAGTTCTGAAATCGGAAACTCTTCTTGCTGTTGTTGGGCAGCTTCTGCAACCATTCTTTGAGCAATTCTTACACCCTGCTCTATGGTTTTAAGGGTATCCCCTGCCTCCTGAATAACTACACTTTCTACAGGTTTATCCCAGTCTTTAATGCTGGCTTCTAGTTCTTCAGGCTTAAAACGCTCACAACCAAGCCCAATAATAACTACTCCATAAAAATTGGGACTTCTTCCAAGCCCTTTTAATGTTTTAGCCGTAAGTTCAAGATCATTTCCTACCTGAGAACAACCTACTGGATGTGGAAAGCAAACTGTTCCAGTAACTTGATCACAAATGCGTTGCACAACAGTATTGGCACAAAAAACTGAGGGAATGATTGCAACCATGTTCCTTACTCCAGGTAGGCCTTTAGATCTGCGGTACCCCATAAATGTTTTCATATAAACCCCTTTTCTCCCTATGCTTTTCACACTGCAAAATCTTACTTTATTGTCTTCCTCGCTCGCAATAGACATTATGCAGGTGTACCCATTCCCCTGCCATGATTATATCCTGACTTTTGCCTATTTCTTCCCCATATTTAATGATAGGCTTTTGTTTTTGAAGAGCAACTAAAGCTATCTTATGCCCGAAAGTGATATCTGACTTTGCAATTATCTCTTTTATTTCTGTTTCAGTAACAACATTTACTTTATCCCCAACTTTAACATTAGAGAGGACGACGGCAACATTATCACGCGGGTCAATCTGTACTGCTTTTGAACTATTCATTGTTCTCTCTCCCTTATAAGACTTTCAAACCACTTACTTTACTTAAGGTATTGCCTTTATTTTGATGCAATCATCCTACCTCATCCATATGGGTACTTTGGTTTTTCTTAACCTTACGTCGAATAAACCCAAATAATGGTGTTGCTTGAAGTATAGATAAAGCAGCGATGGCCAGCAATGTAGCAGAAATAGGATTCTTAAAGAATACAAAGTAATCTCCTTGGCTCATCATGAGGGATTGATTAAAGGAATTATCCAGCATCATCCCCAGAATCATACCAATAATCATAGGGGCACTCGGAATTTTAATCTTATCCATTAAATATCCTAAAAGTCCGAACAGCAACATCTGGTAAACATTATATATATTATTATTGATACTGAAAGCACCTATAACACTAAGAATAATGATAATTGGACCAAGAACTTTGTTAGGAACTTTGGTTACCGATACGCTGACTCTAGTAAAGAGCAATCCAACTCCAAACAAAACAAAATTCGCCAAGAAAAGTGCCCAAATCAGAGTATAAGTTATATCTGCATATTGGGTCATTAAGGTTGGGCCAGGCATAATTCCGTGAACCATTAGCCCTCCCATCAGAATTGCTGTTGCTGAACTTCCAGGGATACCTAAGGCAAGCGTCGGAATGAGTGCTCCTCCTACCACTGCATTATTGGCAGCTTCGGCAGCTGCAACCCCTTCTGGATAACCAGTCCCAAATTTTTCTTTATGTTTCGAGAAGCGTTTAGCTTCATTATATCCAAACCAGCAAGCGGTATCTCCGCCTGTTCCAGGGATTAATCCTGTAAAAATTCCAATAAAACCGGAACGAATCATTGTGACCCACATTGATTTCAGTTCTTTAAAAGTAGGGAGCATTTTATCTTTGATTGATCCAGGTTTTATAAGCTGTTGGTCTTTCTCTATCAGCCTGATAGCTTGAGGAATTGAAAAAAGGCCTATGAGGGCTACTACGAAAGGAATACCTGAATATAACTGAATACTTCCAAAAGTAAATCTTGGTGCACCTGAGATAGCATCCATACCGACCATTGCAATCATAACTCCGACTACTCCTGCTAAAAGTCCTTTGACCGGTGATCCCTGGGATAAGGAACCAATCATGGTTAATCCGAGTACGGCAACAGCAAATAACTCTACAGGACCAAACTTAAGCGCAATACCACCCAAAATTGGTGCTACTGTCAGCAAGGCTATACTGCTTATCACCCCACCCACGAGGGACGCTGTCAAAGAAACGCCTAGTGCTTTTCCAGCTTGCCCTTTTTGTGACATAGGGTAACCATCTAAAACGGTTGCCGCAGCCGCTGGAGTTCCTGGAGTTCTAATAAGGATTGCTGCAATCGAACCCCCGTACATTGCAGCCAGGTATAATGCCGCCAACATACTAATACCAGTAGCCGGAGGAAGTCCAAAGGTAAGCGGTAAGAGAAGGGCTATAGCCATCGTTGCTGAAAGCCCAGGCATTGCTCCTACAAATAATCCAATACAAGTTCCGCCAATGATTGCTAAAATGTTAATTAAAGTTAATACATTCGTTAAGCCCAGTAAAATATTATCCATACCTTAGCCTCCTCTCAAGAAAATGATCCAAGTGGTATCGGTAAATTAAGAAACCTTACAAATAGCAGATAGACAAACAAAGTAAATCCTACGGTAATAAAAAGTATATTCCGTGTTTTTGTTGACTTAAGGAAATACATCGTACCAAAAATAAATAACGGGGTCGTAATAAAATAACCAACTAAATCAATTGCTAAAATATACAAAACAATAGAGCCCGTGAAAAGACTAGCTCTAAGTACCTTAATTCCTTCTTCTTGATCTTCTTGAACACCTTTGCGATACTTATAATACGCTTCAATCACCAAGGCAACGGCAAGGATCGTAATGAGATAGGTTAACCGCCTTGGGAACAGATAGGCTACTCTGGGTAAATCTAGAGATTCATAATAAAATATCCAAGCAAAGAGAATTGCTACTGTTGCCGCTACCAGATTATAGATGAATTGTTTCTTCATTTATATTCCTCCTCTACAGGATGTATCTTCATAGCCATACCCGTTTATACAATAATTTTGGATATTTTCGAGACCGGATTCCGTAAGAAGGGAGAGAACGGATTTAATCGCTCCCCCCCTGGGTTGAAAGCATTTTGAAATTATCTTTATGCTTACGAATAATTTCCTTACCTTAAAAGTATTATTTTGTTACCTGGTCTTTAACCTCATCCCAAATGGTTATGAATTCTTTTTCATTATCACTGAGATATTTGGCATAATCATCACCGATTAAAATATCAGGTTCCTGCCCTAGCTTTGCAATATTGTCAAGAAATTCAGGGTCTTTAAACGTCTTTTCAAATGCCTCCAACAATTGAGCCTTTGCATCATCTGGAATTCCCTTGGGCGCACTATAACCACGGGAAGATCCTGCTACAACCTCATGACCAAGCTCTTTCATAGTAGGGACATCAGGTACAAGTCCGGATCTTTCTTTTGTAAAAGTAGCAAGAAGGCGGACATTTCCAGCTTGCACTTGAGCATAGACAACACCAAGGTTGGTGAAACTAGCATCAATCTTTCCCCCCTGAGCTGCCTGATAGGAAGGACCATCTCCTTGGAAAGGTACCATTTGGACTTTCAGTCCGGAAGCTTTTTCCCAGAGTAAAGTTGTGAAGAAATCGTCTCCACCGGTTCCGGAGTTGCCAACGGTTACTGTACCAGGGTTCTCTTCTACTGCTTTAGCGAAATCCTCATATGTTTTAAAAGGGCTGTCTTTACCAACAGCGATAACTCCTGGATCAGTTAAAACATTGACAAGTGGAGTTAATTCATCGATGTTGTAGGTAATATCATCATTCATGATGTAGTTTGTCATTAGCATCGGAGTGTTTGTAACACTGATTGTATAGCCATCGTTCTTGCTTTGCTTGGCCAATTCAGTCCAGGCAATCGCACCTGTTGCTCCTGGTTTATAAATATTGGTAATAGGTGTCTCCAGATACTTGTTTAAAAATGGGTTAGTTAGCTGAGCGAGTTGGTCACTTCCGCCACCTGGGTTAAAACCAACTAGGACTGTAATCGGTTTCTCGGGATATTTGCTTTCTTCTGCTACTGGTGCAGGTGCTGCTGTCTGACTTGCACAAGCTGTAAAAGTGAGCATAAGGGCAACTATAAGCAGAACTATTAAGATATGGTTTCTTTTTCTTGACACTAAAATTCCTCCTTTTTTTACTCCCCTATTATTAGGTTTTCGTTACATTGTTATATAACGCAAGTATCATGCCAACTTCTTAATTAACTTTATACGGCTCTAATACAGGCTCTTTTAACAAACTTTTCTGATAACTTAGATGCCCGCAACAGTTATGCAATATTAACGCAACATTATTTGCAACGTTTGCAACGGTGTAAATTGAGTAAACCCCTTCGGCTCGCTAAAGCGTCAGGATAATAACTAGCCATTAATCTTCTGTAATCTCCTCCAGAGAGTAGACCGGTTTATCCCAAGCATTTCACAAGCATGCGTTTGGTTACCGCCAGCCTTTCGCAATGCTTCGAGTAGATCATCGTCTTTTAAACGTCGTGAGTAGCTTGTCCCATCAGTATCGGATTTCGTCTTATTGTCAGGAAGCAGCGATAATACATCCCTTTTAACTATTTTAGACCCATCACTTAACACTAATAGTCGCTCGATGAAATTATGTAGTTCTCTAATATTCCCTGGCCATTCATATTCAAGAAGGCATCGTAAAGCATCTGATTCGAAAGTAAGGGAAACATCGGATTTTTGTAAAAAATGTTCAGCCAAAAGGCAAATATCCTCTTTGCGTTCTAGTAAAGTCGGCATTGTGAGCTTTAACACATTGACTCTATAAAATAAATCTTCTCTAAATTTCCCCTCTTTTATAGCTTCTTTAAGATCTACGTGTGTAGCAGCAATGACCCGGATGTCAACGGGAATCACTTTATTATCCCCTAAACGTATGACTTCTTTCTCTTGCAGTACCCGCAGAACCTTAGCCTGAACTGATATACTCATATCACCGATTTCGTCTAGGAAAATCGTTCCCTGATGAGCAAGCTCAAATAATCCAGCCTTTCCACCCTTCCGAGCATCTGTAAAACTTCCTTCCACGTAACCAAAAAGTTCACTTTCTAATAGTGACTCAGGCAGGGAAGCACAGTTAACAGCAACGAATGCTTCATTCTCACGTAGACTTTCATTGTGAATACTTTGGGCAAACATTTCTTTACCGGTACCTGTATTTCCGTCAATAATCACTGTGGAATTAGATTTACTAATTTTTTTAGCCCATTCCACAGCTTTTAGGATAGGTTCACTCTTTCCCACGATATCCCCAAATGTATGTTTCGCAACTAATCCATGTGAGTGAAGTTTTTTACGAGCCTTCTTCTCCAGATCTTGAATCTGTTTTAAAGGTTTCAGGGTGAGAATGGATCCACCCTCGATTCCTTCATGATGAATTCGCTGAGAAACGATAAGATATTTTTGATTTTTAATCGTTAACAATTCATCATTTGCAGATAGATATTCTGGTAATGCCTCTTTGATTGATTTACCGATTAAATGGTGGCGCTTTAATCCAAAATATCGTTCTACTGCGGGATTAATGTCTATAATCATATGCTGGTGATCCAATGCAATAATCCCTTCAGTAACACTGTCTAGAATTGCTCGAACACGTTGCTGGACAAAGGACTCTTTTCGTCGCAGATATGCCAACTCTTCAGCTCTATCCATGGCATGAAAGATAGATCTCTTCCCCGAATTGATAAGGACACCTTCCACGCCAATCTCGGAAGCAATAAAAAAAGAAACTGTATCGCCAACAATTGCTTCAAGCCCTTTAGCCTTTAACTCTTCAATTCTATGTTTGAGAGAAGTAAGGTCCTGCACGGGAATCTCTACAATCTTTAGATCTAGAAACTCCCCTACTGAAGACGCTTCATATATTGTATTGGGAAAACCCATCACTCCGATTTTTTTATAATTATGAGACACCGATTTAAGAGCCTGAAGCAAATCCAATGTAGAGACACTGATAGGAATACAGGGAATACCCTCGATCAATTCCTTAATAAATAAGAAGGTCCCTCCCCTGCTTATGATTGCCTCCGTTCCATCTTTTTCTGCCTCTTGAGCAAACTTTGCTACATTAACTTGCAGATTCCCCACGACAATACGACAATTGAAACCTCCTTCCCCAGCTACCTCTCGTGCTGACTGGGCAATATTTTCATTTGGCGCAACAAGAAGTAACTTGGGTCTCATAACAGTCATCCCCCCTATAAGTTATTCACCGAAGTTTCCCATATAAGGTTTTATTGGTTATTCTTTAGAGCAGAATCTCCAGAAAATATTGTTTGCGTATAGTGCGTTACGGCATTCCTGCCAATTTTTTTAGAATGATACAGTCCGGCATCTGCTATCTCGATTAGTTCCCCTATTGTTTTAGCATCTTCAGGATAAGAAGCCACTCCAATGGATACAGATATATTCAAGTCTGCTTCCTTTACCTTCTTCCTAAATCTTTCAGCAACGAAGATCGCCTCTGTGGCATTTATACCTGGGAGAACAACGATGAATTCATCTCCTCCATAACGTCCAAGGATATCTAAGTTTCTGATACTAGACCGAGCAATGGTCGCAATTTTTTTCAGGATAAAATCTCCGGCCAAATGCCCTTGAGTATCGTTAAGTATTTTGAAGTTATCGATATCGAACATTATGACAGTAAAACCTTCTTTGCTAGGAGCTTCTATTCCCTTCTCAATTGTATCTAAGATAAACTTCTTGGTATAAGCATTTGTTAGATTATCTATCATAATCATGTTTTGCAGATGTTCATTATGTTGCTCTATCGGAATCATCTTTTTCTTAACTTCAAAATTGATAGTTTTATCTAGGTCAAGAAGCTTTGATTCCGCTTTGGCTAATCTTCTCATCAAAGAAACCTGTATGTTATTAATAACATAATAAGTCAGCAATAAGTAAGCTAAGAATTTGACCGCTACCCCTACGAAAAGCATCCCCTGTGGTAGAAGTAACTGCATTATCTGTCCTATACCTAGTAATAGAAGGCCTGAGATAAATCTAGGATCATTTTTCTGATTATATTTTCTTAAGGTTAAAATTGTTAAAATAGTGAGCACTCCTACAATTGCCGCCTGAATATAATACAGAAGAAACAAACTGGGTAAAGCTTTCCCATACCAACCAGCTAGGATAACCGTTACAGGGAATATCAGGATAAGCATTACAGAGATAACATAGCTCCGTTTAGCGTACCAAAATAAAACCAACAAAAAAATAATCCCTAGCAAAGAAAAATCTATGTAGAGGAGCATTCTTGCAGGAACTATTATGCTCTTATTAAAAAGTAAGAAAAGGCAAAGGGAAAGAGGAACTAAAAAACCAAGTCCAATAATTTTCAAGAAATTTCTCTCTTTATTTAGGGTTTGGGTAAAACCTAATATTAAGAAAGAAAAACAGATAGTGATAAGAAGAGCTGCCTGCTCTGTCATAGATATTGGTAGCATAGAATTTTTTCCTTTCACTTTGGTTTCTAACAAACTTGCATTGGCCTTAATTCAAGAAACAGTATAATAGTTAATCAGACTTCCCTTTAAAATAATATCCCTTTGATCCTTGGTCAGATTTTTTAATTGGAGTTCAATCTCCTTCGTTCCGTTAGAAGTGATCAGCTGAGCAGGGATCAGTTCTTCCCCGTCAATAATCTTCTTCCTAATCTCTGAAACATAAAGGATATCATCAGTTTCAAAAACGACTTCCTTAGAGACAGTGAACGGTAACATGCCCCAGTTAATCAGATTACTCCTGTAGCGTTTAGTGGCATATTCCGTAGCAATATTCGCCCAGCCTCCCAAAACTTTTTGACAAGAAGCCGCCTGCTCCCTAGCAGAGCCATCTCCAGGTTTTACAGCATAGATAACTGAGCCAATCCCAGTGGTCTTAAGCAAGTCCTTTAAATTAGAATCAGTAGATGTGTCTAGATTCAATACTTTTTGGCTTAATTCATTGAGAGCATCAGATGGTACAAAGTCACCACCATTAGTGGCTAATAACTCTCTTCTTTCTTGTTCTAAAGATTGTGTTTGCTTGGCTCTACCTACATACTGTGGTTCTTTCCTGGATAGAGTAAATTCAGCAAGTTTTAAAGGATTAGAACGATAAGAGGATGTTTCTCCTGATGGTATTAATTCATCCGTCGTCGTTACTGAATCCATAATAACTGCTGCAACCTTAAGAATTAGATTATCTGTCAAGGCAATCATGTCGGGCCAATCTGCGATATTGGGTCCATATTGTAATTCTTTCTCTTTTTTAGGAAGGCTATATCCATTATAGACTCTATTAGCATAAATCCCTTGATCAAATTCATAGGGAACTAATGGCGTATCATATTCAATATCTATAGCAGAAGTCAATTTTCCACCGTTTCGAGCTGTGGCAGCAATTGACCTAGCATCCATTAGCGCTACGGATGAGATCTGTCCTTCGCCAGGTCTTGAGCCTTCTCTGTTGGAAAAGTTTCGAGTAGTATGCCTAATGCTAATTCCTCCATGGGCGGGTACATCTCCTGCTCCAAAACATGGTCCGCAGAAAGCTGTCTTAATAACTGCTCCTGCACTCATCATCTTGGCGATAGATCCGTTCTTAACCAGTTCTAGATATATTGGTTGACTTGCAGGATACATGCTTAGTGACAATTGATTATTTCCTATGGAACGTTGGTTAATAATCTGAGCAACCTCTACCATGTTTTCAAAAGTACCTCCGGCACAACCAGCAACAATAGCCTGGTCTACCTGTAACCTACCGTTAACTATCTTATCAGTTAAAGAAAACTTTAGATTTGGATTGCCAATTTGATGCTTACCTTCTTCTTCAACTATGTGTAGAATGTCTTGAGCATTTTCATTGAGGGCTGAGATCGTATAAACATTGCTAGGATGGAAAGGCAAGGCAATCATAGGTTCAATTTTATCAAGATCAACGATAATCATCCCATTGTAATAAGCTACTTCACCTGGTTCCAGCTTAGAGTAAGCTTCAGGTCTGCCATGAATCGCGAAATATTCTTTAACCCTGTTGTCTGTCTGCCAAATAGAACTTAGACAAGTTGTTTCTGTCGTCATCACATCGATTCCATTACGATAATCCACCGATAAGTTCTCTATCCCCGGCCCGACGAATTCCAGAACTTTGTTCGTTACCATACCTTTTTTGAATACTGATCCAATGATAGCCAAGGCAACGTCTTGAGGGCCCACACCAGGGCGCGGTTTACCTTGCATGTATACACCAACAATGTCAGGATAGGTAATATCATAAGTCTTCTCCAGTAGCTGTTTAACCAGCTCTGGTCCCCCTTCACCGATTCCCATGGTCCCAAGGGCACCATACCGGGTATGACTGTCTGAGCCGATAATCATTTTGCCGCAACCCGTCATTGTTTCTCTGACATACTGATGGATTACTGCCTGATGGGCTGGGACAAATATTCCACCATATTTTTGGGCAGCAGAAAGGCCAAATACATGATCATCTTCGTTAATGGTACCACCTACTGCACAAAGACTGTTATGACAATTAGTAAGTACATAGGGTACCGGAAATTGTTCCAAGCCACTCGCTCTTGCTGTCTGGATAATCCCTACATAAGTGATATCGTGGGAAGCCAAACTGTCAAAACGAATTTTCAGTTGTTCGGTACTACCGGAGGTATTGTGTTGAGCTAATATTTTATAGGCGATGGTATTCTTGTAGGCAGTCTGGGCCTCTATTTTCTGAATGATAGAGGATTCTTCTTCGATGATGGTTTGTCCAGAAATAAGGTAAACCCCATTATCTATTATTCGAATCATTTGATATCTCCTTCCAATGCTACGAATATATATATGCCTCAGACAATAATACGGAATACTTTTTAAATCTAATCTATAATTTTATATTTTATCATATCCAACAGCTTAAATCATGTTTTAACATTAAGTTCTAAAACCAAGTTGTAGATTAATCATAACGTTAATGTATTAAACCCGATAAAATGCAAATATTAAACATATAAAAAACTAAAGCAAAAAGGAATTGTATGGCATTGAATAAAGATCAACTTGTCTCTAAACTTAATTGGTTCTATAGCCTTGAATTGAACCAAGTAGATTTATATAAATCACAAAGCAAATCATTCTCCAACGAATACGCTGGGTTGGTGTTTGAGAAGCTTGCCGAAATTGAGCAACTGCATGTCGACAATATTTCCGCAAAAATTAGGGAACTAGGTACTTCGCCAACCAAAATCGGTGATGTTATTTCTCCTATCGTTGGTAGTATTGCAGGTAAAATCATTGGCATGAAAGACTTACATAGCGTATTGAAAATTAATATTATGATTGAACAAAAGGCAATGAAGGATTACAAGGAACTTATCAATAACGTAAAAAATAGCCAGTATGGTAGTAATGATCTGATGAAACTACTAACCCAAAACTTCATTGACGAGAATCTCCATACGGAGTGGTTTAAAACCAAGCTTTCTGAGATCCAAACTTTAGAGTTTTCTATCAAGCCTTAAGTTTTATCTATTATTGTTTAAAAAAATAAAGCGAGTTGATACTATTGAAAGACCCACTTCTTCTTTCATTTACTGGAGGGGTGTTGGGAACCCTTGTTGATGAAGTAATTCATTGGTTAGCTGTATGGTTAAAATTGGCTCAAACTACTACAGGACATTATCTTTCACAATTAATTTTTCCGCATCAGCATGTGACCCTGCCTAAACTCTTAATGGGTGAATTTACGCATATCTTGGCGGGAGGAACTTTAGGGATAGTGGTATTTCTAATTCTCGAGCTATCAGGGTATGATTATTTATTAATAAAAGGTGGCGGCTTTGGAGCAATCATGTGGATATTTCATGTAGCAATCATACCGAACCTGATTGCCCCTAGGCCATTTATATTTAGAACTTTTAATGAAGCCGTTATTGATTTAGCTACCCATATGGTATGGGGTATTATAGCAGCATGGTTTATTAACATAACCCAAAATAAAAAATCAAACAAAAATGTATTTGTATTTAAATTCAGAAGGTGAGGAAGATAGGGAATGGATCTTGTCCTTAGACTTAAAGAGTTTTACTTACTCGAAATGTTTCAACTCACTTTGTACCAATCCCAGATGGATTCACTTCAAAATCAATATATCTATCATGCATATGAGAGAATTATCGAATTAGAAAAACACCATGTTAATTATTACAAATCCACACTTCAGGAGATGGGAGAAGATGTTCCTAAGATAAGTGGAGGGTTGTTTACACTTGCCGGTCATTTCATGGGTGAAACACTTGATCTGACTTCGGCTGAAAACCGATATAAGATGGGCATTGCAGTAGAAAACAAAGCCATAGATATGACTCGAATATTTATTATGGAAGCGTGGAAACATCCAGATATATGCAAAAGACTCTGGCATAATATGATCGATGAGGAATTCCATTTATTATGGTTTAAGGATAACATTAAACATGTCACATCTCTGATTAAGTCAACTTAAAACCAACATAATATATCATCTTATGCGTTGTACAAGGAGTATCGCTAAACTACTTTTTAAGTAGCTAGCGATGCTCCCTGATTCTCTCATAGCCGCTCCAGTTATCCAGGCTGCCGATCCGCCCCAGCCTCTCCGGATTAACATTTTTAACCAGGGCTCTGCGTTCATCCAAAACGCTTCTGTCACGGCGAAAGTTAAGGTATCGGCGAGCGTCTTGAGATACGCTGTGGCGATTTTCCCGGCTTTGCTGAAGCCAACAGGCCCATACATGAAAAAAGTCCTTATTTACTTTAGCACGCCTATAATCCCATCTATTGGTATGCCTGGAATGAAGAGACATTGAAGAAAGCCAAAGAAGATGATAAACCTATCTTTTTGAGTTTGGTTATTCTACGTGTCATTGGTGCCAGTTTCACTACTTGAACCGGTAAAATTATCGCTGTATGTAGGTTTATTAAATTGTCTTTTATCACAAATTTGCGTATAATATAACTAAGAGGTGAAGGTTTTGAAAACTAGTGTTAAAAAGGTTGTAAGGAATAAAACAAGAGTAATTTCAAGCGTCAGGGCATCGATGGCTATGGAGGGATTACAACCAAGCCGACATGCTCAGGCACTTGGTAAACAGTATCTTGAAGATAGGATTACCGGCAGTGAGGCAGTTGCAAAGATAAAGGAAAAGCACTCTTCTAAATTTGGACGATAAAATGAACAGCAGTTTTTCAACGTATAACCCTGGAGATAACCGTCAGTCAACCTATTGTTATAATGGAACGGATGTATTAATTAACAAGGAAAATATCCGGGATGCAAAAGCACTCGCCGAGTACGAAGCAGATATTACAATGATTCGACAGTACGAACTTGAAAGTGAACGTACAGTAAAAGGTAGATTTGGTACCACCCACATAAAACGCATTCACAGATATATTTTTCAGGATGTTTATCCCTTTGCCGGAAAACTAAGGACGGAGTTTATTGCTAAGGGGAGTACTCCTTTCTGTGATAGCCCATTTATTAAGGAAAACTTAGAATCTTTATTTCGTGAGTTAAAAAGGGAAAACTATCTAAAAGGCTTGAGCCCAGAAATGTTTTCCAAACAAGCAGCCTACTACATGTCTGAACTCAATATGATTCATCCGTTTAGAGAGGGAAATGGAAGAAGTATCAGAGAATTCATGAGACAGTTGGCTTTAGAAAGTAATTATATTATTAACTGGTCCCTGATTACTAAGGAAGTTTTGTTAGAAGCGATGATTACAGCAGTTAATAAGAGTACTGAGCCATTGACGGGTTGCATCTATAAATCCATAGAAAATAAGTAAATTGCATGAGTGATAATGGGCACCTGAATAGGTGTTTTTGTTTTTTCAATTCTACCATATTGACATACAGCGGAATTTTAGCATGGTTTGTTTATGAGAATTGGTTGTGGCTTTACGCATCTCATTTCCTCCTGAAAGTAATTACTGGAATATAATATGTTCAAGCTCTGAAAGAGGACAAAACTACTAATCCCCCTCAGCGGCGCGCTGACAGGCATACGGGATATCAAGGTTATCGACACGTAACCAATGACCTTTACGATCCGCCGCAGGCTTAGTTTTAGATAAGTCCTTAACAAAAGATTGGTAAAGCGGGTGTAACTTGGTTTGAAAGTACACCCGCTTTAAATGATTTTTGAGAAGTGATTTTTTGCTTCACCCTCCAAGATTTAAAACCACGCACCCACAAAGGGTGCGACTGAAGAGCATGATATTGACAACATTTCCACCCGTATTTCAATCTACGCACCTACAAAGGGTGCGACGAGAGGAGGCAAGGGCATAATGCCACCACGCAACAATTTCAATCCACGCACCCGCAAAGGGTGCGACTAAGTCTCTTGTCCAGCTCGCGGTTAATTGCTTGATTTCAATCCACGCACCCACAAAGGGTGCGACAAAGCAGTTTTAATGACGTTTTTATCCCGTAAAGCGATTTCAATCCACGCACCCACAAAGGGTGCGACTAGGAAGCACGACTCTTCCAAGCTCATCTACTTTACATTTCAATCCACGCACCCACAAAGGGTGCGACTGTTTAGGAATTGCAGATTATGCAATTTGGAATCAATTTCAATCCACGCACCCACAAAGGGTGCGAC
>JAGXFZ010000078.1 GCA_024637055.1 Gracilibacter sp.
CCTGGAAAGTATTTCGTGGACAGGCTGAAGTTCCTGAAGATCAGGTGGTAGTTCAGACTCCGCCTATCAACTATGAAGACCAGGAGGCGGAAAATGATACAGAGGGTAATAACGAAGGTTCCTCCGAAACCATAGGAGACGTTACACCTAACACCACTCCCAATAGTGGATCTACCACTGATCAGGTCGGAACCAAACAATATAAAGAGCCGGACCTGAGTCTCATGAACCTTGCTCCATCGGTAGAGGAATACTTCGGCGAAGGTGCTCTAAGCGATGCAGCGAGAACCTTGGCTTTTGGGGCGTGCTGGAACATTCACCAGTACACAGATGGTTACCTCTACGGCATAACAGCCGGGCCCCAGATGAATGAGGATGATATCAGAAAGTACATTATTTTCCACAAAGCTTTGTGGGAGAAACAAATTGAAAATGAGGTGAATTCTAACAGAGCAGCTACTTTTGATGTCTACTTCCGTAATCTCTTGAACAGGGGTATTGATGCCTTCAATAGCAAAGATAAGGTAAGGATTGAACAGTTCCATCAAGAAATCCATGATATGGACACCCACCTGTTAAGAGATGATATGAGTTCTAGAGTATATGGAGCAACACCGTTTGCCACCATACGCTCGGAATAAATCAGCTTCTTCGTTTTTACCGCCATCCTGTGAGGATATAGGTTAAAACGGAGAACGTCCCTTATAGACATCGAAAGAAAAGTAAACAATAGAAAGAGAATTAAAAATAAAATAGCAAACTAATCAGAAGGGGCAGTTGCGCAATTAACTATTAGTTAATAGTGCAACTGCTCCTTCTTTAATGCTACGATGCTTTTCTCTGCTCTAAAGTTTGCGACAGTTCCTTTTTATAACGAGAGCAACACCAACTTCTTGACAGCATAATAATAGTATGTGATAATCTAAACAAGTTCTTTAGATAGTTGTCTAAACATCTAAAGAATATTATCAAAATAAGGAAGTGGTTATGTGGTTAGCACGCTATCTATATTAAGTATGGTTTTTACTTTACTTATTTGTTTCTTATTACCGTTAGGCTTAGCTATTTACTTTTTTAAGAAGGAACGCATCTACATTGGAGCAATCTTCATAGGAGCTTTGATATTTACGGTTTCCCAACTGATGACCAGAATACCGCTACTACAATGGCTAGGGAGTCAAGAATGGTTCATGCAGATGAGTACCAATACGTTGTTCCTCACTCTATTTCTTGCCTTGACAGCCGCCTTGTTCGAAGAAACAGGGAGATTATTAGGATTTAGATTCCTCTTGAAAAATCGACTGGAATGGAAGAATGGTATAGCCTTTGGAATAGGACATGGCGGTTTTGAAGCAATCGTTATTGTGGGGTTGGCTAATATTAATAATATTGTCTTTAGTTTCCTAATCAATTCGGGACAAAGCGATAAATTAGCAGCAGGCCTTCCTCCAGAAACATATACCTATGTTTTTGACCAGCTGACCAATAATTCTCCAGCTCTCTTTCTCATTGGAGGACTCGAAAGGATCATGACCATCGTTATCCACATTGCTCTTTCTCTAGTAGTCCTTTATGGCGTCATGAACCGCAAATACATTTACTGGTTGTATGCAGTCTTACTTCACACCCTCCTGAATAGCCCTGTTATCCTTATGGAAAACTATGGAATTTGGGTCGTGGAAGCTATACTATTCGTTATGTTTATAGCAGCCTTGGTATTTATAGTCAAATCGAGGAAGTGGTTCACTGATGGCACCTTCTAACGATACCTTCAAGGCCTTAGCGGATCCTAATCGTAGAAAGATAATTGGTTATCTACGCAAGCAGAGCATGACGGCAGGTGAGATTGCGGATAAATTCGATATTTCTAAGCCAAGCATTTCCCACCATTTAAATATGCTCAAACAAACTGGACTTATTTCCGATGAGAGAAGAGGGCAGAATATGGTTTACTCTCTAAATACATCAGTAATGGAAGAAGTCATGAGAATGCTCTTAGATATATTTAAAGGTGAGGAACTTGAAAAGGATACCGAGAAATAACATCTGTCCAGGCAGAGTATGTAATAATGAAAAACTATGTCCAAATGGGAAAAGCTTATGGTAGTATTACCTTTGTGATTATATTTGTTTTGACGATCATCAATTTAGGTACACTTGGAGCAGCAATGGGTGTATGTGGTCAATGAAATTTTACTTAATATGGAGGTGGATAAATGGTTGTCACGGTAACCGCAGGACTTTTCTTAATGATCATCGGAACTCTTATTTGGAAGTTTGAGCTTATCCGTCTATTCGGCGGTAGACGGACGGATAAAGAAACGGACGAAGCAGGGTTGGCTAAATGGATTGGCTCTAATCTTATTATTATCGGAGTAGTAATTAGTGTTTTTGCAGTTATCCAGGTGATTCTATTCCGGACTACCTATACATTTGTTGATTTCGTCATAATCATAATTCTTTCTACCCGGATGGCTATGGGTACTGTTAAGTTTCATAGACCTAAGGGCTCTAAGCCTTCTTCTAAAAAAGATAAGAATAAGACGAAAAAATAACTCAAGAGAAATAATACTAAATCGCCCAAATCATATAACCAAATCTAAAAGCCTAAATCTAATACTCCAAATCATAATCGCCTAGAATAAAACCATAATAAATTCGCATATAAAAATTATTTAAATAATTTTAATTATTTTTTGGAGAGCGATGTTTAAAATCCCCTTGAGAAGGACAAGATGGTAATAAAATCCTTTTTAAGGGGATTGTGATTTTATGCGTAAAACATATTGGTTTCTAACTGTATCCGTTTTTTTCCTTGGAATCCTTGTAGGGGTGGCCGGTTATATTGTCTGGGAAACATCTATTCAACCAGGAACACATTATCAGGATAAAGATAATGCTACCAAGATAGATGCCAGTCAATACCAGATTCCTGATCCAAGTATAGAGAGTCATGATTTAGGACTTTCTAACCTTGATGAAAAAGACCTGACCCCAAACAACGGCCAAGAAAAGGATCAAGAGGATTCAGAACTGTCCACTGTAGAACAAGAAAAGTTAATAGCTGACTATAAGCAGAACCTAGGAATCTTATTTGATGCCTGGAAAGCCGAAGACATCTCAATGTTTAAAGAGCTTATAGCTCAGGCTTACACAGGACAACTTATGGAAACACATATCCAAAAAGCTGAAGAGTTTCTCTCAGAAGGAGTAGGTCTATATATCGATGAAGTTAGTTTTGATGATATTAGGATTGAAACAGCGGACAAACACTCAGCTACAATCAAGGCCATTTACCGTTATACAGTCAGAGACTACAATCTTACAGAAGCTTCTCCTTACGGGGACGAATACAAGCATTTTGTCCATGTCAGAGCTAACCTGATTAAAATGGATTCCCGTTGGCTGATAACAGGAGAGACATCAATTTAAGCCATTAAGCAGGATTTAACGTAATTTTGGCGAATATTAACAACTTGGAAGATTAACTTCCAAGTTGTTTTTTTGTGAAGGAGAGAAAGTGTTGAATAATAAGATAAAACTATTAGTCGTTCTTTTGTTAATTGTAGTAATGTTACCTATACCATCCCAGGCATCCGAAGTTCAAAGCTATCAGAACCCATCGTATAAAGAGACTGCTCGCAAACTAGAGATCATAGCCAAATCCAAAAATATCCCCAGTGTTATCCTCAAAGCCGTGGCTTTTAAGGAAAGCGGTTGGAGACAGTTCGACAAGAATGGCAACGTTGTGACCAACCCTTACGGTCCACGTCCAGGTCTGGGAATTATGCAGGTTACAAGTTATGACTCGTCAAATACAGAATTAGTCAACAAGCTTAAATACGATATTGATTTTAATATCGCATATGGAGCAGATTTATTAAACGCCAAATGGGACTTCGCTCCTAAGATTGGCAGTGCAGACCGTAACATATTAGAAAACTGGTACTATGCCCTCTGGGCGTATAACGGTTGGGTAGCTTATAATAACCCCAATAATGCCGTAGCAGCAGGCAGAATAGCTTATCAAGATAAAGTAATCAACCTTATTGGCAGAGAGTATCTCTCGGGAGTAGTTACTCCTGTGCAGATAACGCCTATCCCTAAGAATCTCTTTCCATTTGGAACATTGCCTAGCAAGAGCAAGGCCTGGGAAACACCGGAACCCTATAACCTCGGAGACCTTAGAATTGGAGGCGGAGACGCTGCTAGCCGAGGAGATGGACAAGGAACTGTTACTAGGATAGCAGGAAGTGACAGAATAGATACAGTTAATCGTATAGCACTTGCAGGATGGCCCCATGGGACTGAGACAGTAATAATCACAAGAGCGGATAATTTTCCTGATGCCCTCGCCGGAGTGCCTCTAGCTAAAAAACATGCAGCTCCTATCCTGATAACCAACTCAGATGAATTGGATCTTGGCGTTATTGATACCCTCAACACCTTGAAACCTACAACTGCAATAATCCTTGGAGGAGAAGGAGCAATCAGTCAAACTGTCGAGACTCAACTACGAGAAACTCTTCACTGGACAGAAGATATCCAGAGGATTGCAGGTAAAGACAGATTCGAGACAGCAGCCCTCATAGCACAACAATTCCCTAAAGAAGGCATAGTTGCTGTAGCCACTGGCATGGACTTTCCTGATGCTTTAAGTATGGCCTCCGCGGCAGCCGGTGCTGGAATACCGCTTTTACTCACAGCCACAGATAAATTACCTGAAGTAACCATTCAAACGCTACAAGAATTACAACCAAAAGGTATCTACCTAGCGGGTGGGGAAGGCGCTATCTCGGCGACAGTTGTTGAGACATTATCTGAAGTATCTGGTATAGCCTCAGAAGATATAATAAGACTCCATGGCAATAGCCGTTATGAAACGTCAGTGAAGATAGCAGAGAAATTCTCCCCAGAAGCCGGAGGACTCTACCTCGCAACCGGACAAGATTTCACCGATCCATTAGCTGCCGGAGCGTTAGCCGCCGTTAAGAACGGCAGCCTTATGCTTATTCCCCCAAGTGGATTCAGCATAGACTCCCCTATAGAAAAATATCTAGTTAAACAACCCCCAACCACTGATGTCACAATAATAGGCGGCCCCAGCATCATCACCGATTACACAGTCCTACAAATCAAGTACCTCCTAAGACATATCTAGTAAAGTTAGGGACGGTAGTAAAGTTAGGGACGGTTCTTTACTTTACACTTTTACTTTAGTGGAACCTTCATCACAGTTTGTTAACCTAATATAAAACCTCCGTAACTATATTGTTTCGGAGGTTTTATAATTAGCGTTATATTTTGCTTATATAACTATACAAAAGACAGTTTATACCACATAATGCCATATTCTTTTATATACTAAAAGGAATTTACCCCAAAACGTCGAATGTTTTTTAATATCGATACTTTTGTATTTAATAAGTAGTAGAAGATGATATACGGGGTACAACAATTCATGAATGGAGAAATAATTACTCATCCACTCACCAAGGCGCAAAGATCGATCTTGATAATTGAAGAATTTCATTCAGGTACAAGTTTTGTAAACGTATGTGCTACTGTCAAGATTAAAGAAAATTTAAACTATGGGCTTTTAAATAAGGCGATTAACCTTATCATAGAGAGAAATGAAGCATTGAGAGCAAGAGTGATACCCGATGCTGAACCCGTACAATATTTTGCACCCTACCAGCAGCAAGAATTTGAGCTACTGGATTTTAGTCATGCAAAAAAAGATTATATTTCTTGGGAAAAGACCACGAGCAGGACTCCATTTCATTTTTATGACACGGATCTCTTTTATTTCGCTTTAATTAAGTTTAGTGATTCCTCTGGCGGATTTTATATAAAATGCCATCATATTAATCTCGATGCCTGGTCTATAATCTCTTTATCTAATCAGGTTTTAGAATATTATTGTAGTTTCAGAGATGGGATTTATCCGGAGGATAGAGATAAAAAATCTTTCATAGAATATATCTCTGATGAAAAAAAATATCTTTCATCAGCAAGGTTTTTAAAAGATAAAGCTTTTTGGACAGATATTATTGCTAAAATTGTTGACCCTAATTTATTCGAGAAGAAAAAAACCAATAGTACTGCTGCAAGGAGGAAGAGTTACGCCTTTCCATTAGAAGTTTCTTTGATGATAAATCGATTCTGCGCAGAGCATAGGGTTTCACCATTTATCATATTTGCTTCAATTATTTCCATTTTTTTCTGGAAAACAAAAGGTAAGGAAGTCATTGTAATTGGAGCACCTTTCTTGAACAGGTCAGGCATAAAAGAGAAGAATATGATCGGGATGTTTATAAATAACCTACCTTTCGTCGTGGAAATAGATACATCTTGTTCGTACTTGTCGTTCTTGAAAAATCTTGCTTCGGAATGGATGAAATTGCTGAGACATGGGAGTTATCCGTATGTCAATATTTTGAAAGAATATCGAGAGGCACATGAAGTAACCGGACGGCTAAATGACATCACCCTCTCTTTTCAGAATGCTCATTTTGATGTACAGAATATCGATTTTGATACGGAATGGCATTTTAATGATGAAGAAGTCAATCCATTGGGAATCAGCATCAACGATAGAGAAAACAAAGGAACCTACCATTTGGACTATGACTTTACAATAGACATTGTGGACGAGGAAGAGATAGAAACAATTAATAAAGGCCTATTAAACTTGCTGGAACAGGCCATGGATAGCCCTGAAAAGAATATCGCCTACCTTAACATTTTGTCAAAGGCAGAGGAACAGATTATTCTCAATTTTAACAATACAGATATATCCTTCTCTTTAGATAAAACCATTGTTCATCTTTTTAAAGAACAGGTAATGAGAGTGCCCAATGATATAGCTCTAATATTTAACAATCAGAAGTTAACTTATAGAGAATTAGATGTAAGATCCAGCCAACTTGCACAATTCTTAAAAGAAAAAGGCGTAAGAAAAGAAGAAATTATTGGGCTTAAAGTCCAAAGATCATTTGACTTGGTGATAGGAATTATAGGAATCCTTAAAGCGGGAGCTGCTTATCTTCCTATTGACCCTGCTTATCCTAGCGAGAGGGTAACATATATGCTTAAGGATAGTAACTGCAGTATTGTTATTACCAATTGTCCGAACAATGCTATGCCAAATGGGGTTGAGGAGTTTGATCTTTATAGTTTAGATATATGGGAAAAAGATATTTCTGATTTTAAATATGATGGATTATCTTCAGATCTGGCTTATGTCATCTACACTTCTGGCTCAACCGGTTTACCTAAAGGCGTGATGATAGAACATAAAGCGTTAAACAACTTTGTCCATACCATCAATCAAGCTATTGATTTATCGTCCTACAAGACCATTATTTCCCTGACGACCATATCGTTCGATATTTTTTTCCTTGAAACTATCCTGCCTATCATTATAGGTATGAAAGTAGTGATAGCCAGTGATGATGAGCACAATGATCCCTCTTTACTACTTAACCTAATAGAAAAAAATCATATAGAGGTACTGCAAGCTACACCTACTAGGATGAAAACTATCTTAAACGAAAGTGCTAACCCTCCTGCCTTACAAGGGTTATCCCTTCTTTTGATAGGGGGGGAAGCTTTTCCAGAAACATTATTATCAACTCTTCGCAGATCAACAAAAGCGAAGATATATAATATGTATGGACCTACCGAGACTACCATCTGGTCCACAACCAAAAGACTTGATGATGCCGAGAAAATTACTATAGGAAAACCTATCGGAAATACGAAGATCTACATTTTAGATAAATATCTCAAGCCTCTTCCTATTGGCGTTATTGGTGAGATATTCATATCTGGCGAAGGTCTTGCCCGAGGATATCTGAATAAGCCGGAACTCACAGATCAGAACTTCTTATATCCATCTTTTATCCCAGAGACTAGGATTTACAAAACCGGCGACATGGGAAAATTACTTCCCAATGGTGAGCTAGAATACATAGGCAGAAATGATAGTCAGGTAAAAATTCGTGGTTTCAGAATTGAACTGGGTGAGATAGAGGAGTGTCTCTTGAAACTGGACAGCGTTAAAGAAGTAGCTGTAATTAGCAGCCAAGGCATTTCTGAAAGAAGCTATCTATGTGCTTATTTGACAGGGACTCGGAAAATTTCGATACCGGATCTTCGTGAACATTTATCTAAATATCTGCCCGATTACATGATACCTGCGCGCTTTGCTTGGCTTGCAAGCCTTCCGCAGACCCCTAACGGTAAAGTAAATCGTCAAGCGCTACCTAAAATAGATGAGATAGAAGGTCATCCCGATAACAATTATGTAGCTCCAAGAAACAGCGTTGAACAAATACTTGCCCAAGTATGGAGTGAAGTCTTAGAAGTGAGACAAATAGGTATCGATGATGATTTCTTTACCTTAGGTGGAGACTCTCTAGCAATTCTAGAAGTACTTTCAGGTGTAGTTCAAAACAACTGGAAACTGAACGCTCAAGACTTCTATGAATATCCAACTATCAGAAAGATATCTTCTGTAATACTAAAAGGAACTCATGATAATAATCACGTATCGATTGAGGAATTAAATAATGAATTTGTAATAAAGGATGCACTGAAGCAGCATGCGTCATATCAGCCATTTCATACGGGTAATATCTTATTGACAGGAGCCTCAGGATTTTTAGGCATACATCTACTCAAAGAAATCTTAGAAAATATACCAAGTAAGGTCTACTGCTTGATGCGGGGCCATAATGCTGAACGAAGATTATTTGATTTGTTTAATCATTATTTTCCTAGTCTATCAAAAGATAAATTATATGATAGAATTATAGTTATTAATGGGGATATTTCCGCGAAGCAATTTGGTCTACTACACCAAGAGTACTTACAACTGCAAGAAGAAGTTTCATCAGTTATACATTCTGCTGCAATGGTTAAGCATTATGGCCCCTATAGTGAGTTCGAGCAAGTAAATGTTAAAGGGACAAAAGAGATAATAAAATTTTGTAACGAAGAAAAACACTTGAGTTTCATTTCAACAATTAGTGTTTCCGGTAATTACATGTCTGGTAACGAAAAAAAGAAAGTATTCGATGAAAATGATCTTTATATAGGACAGGACTATATGAACAATGTATATGTCCGAACTAAATTTGAAGCAGAATACCAAATTCTAAAGGCGGTAAAAAAGGGACTAAAAGCGACTATCTTTAGAGTTGGAGTCTTGACTGGCCGTTACTCTGATGGGTTTTTTCAACATAACATTGAAGAAAACGCTTTTTATCGAAAACTAAAAAGCATTTTTGAAATCTCATATCTCCCTGGAAATATTTTTGAGGAGTATATAGAGTTTACTCCCGTAGATTATTGTGCGGACGCCATTGTTCAACTTCTGATGGGTGATTTAGAGCAACGAAGAGTGTACCACCTATTTAACCACAAAATAATCAAGATACGAGATTTTATTGATGTCCTGAAGCAGTACGATATTAACGTTATAGAAGTGTCCACCAATAATTTTTTAGACGTTATTGGTAAACTATCAACAACTTACGAAGGCAAACAAATAATTAGTGGTATTGTTTCGGATGTAGTTGTTCAGGGGGGCTTATCCTTTAGCTCGGAAGTTACTGTTGATTCTACAATTAGTCTTATGGATTTGCACAAAATCAACTTTGACTGGCCTGAAATCACACCAGAATATCTAGAGAAAGTAATAGGCCATATGAGAAAAACAGGATTTCTGGGTAGTATTAGAGAGATATGTTAAAAAATACCTAATTTAAAAACAGGAATACTTATAAATATGTCGAATTCCTTTGATAATAAAGTTATTTTTTTTATGAAATACTTTTTATTATGGTTTAAGGGTGAAAAATAATGTTATTTAATAATATAAAAAATATAAAAAAACTCATAGGGAAAACTGTTTTTTATCGGAGTAATCTTTTAAATAAAATTCCAGATGACCAAAAGGAAGAATTCAAAGAGGAAATAACACAGATAAATTATGTACGTTCCAGGAATCTAAGCGCTTTATTACTATTTGTTTTAATTGTGCTAATCTTCTTGGATCATGATAGCTTCCAGAAAGGGCACTGGTTGGAAGTTCCTGGCTACCGTTTATTATTCTACACCCATGTTGTAATGGCACTCGGGATGCTCGTTGTTCTGATCTATTCAATAGTAGCTAGGCTGAATACTGAGACTGCTCAAACAAAACTCAAGCGGATATTTGTTTTATCATTCTGCTTTATCATCTCAATTTCTAGTGTTTTAGTTTCCATTGCCGACCAGTTTATTCATGGTGAAATAACTGTCTATATTCTTTCAGTATTTGCCTTAGCCATACTTAACTATCAAAGGCCTGTAACAAATATTACTATTTACTCAGTATCATTCGTGATATTTATCGTAGGTGTAACCTATGCTCAGACTAATCAGGAAATACTCAGGGGACACTATGTTAATGCTACTGTCCTAGTTATCCTTGCTTTATTTCTTTCCAATATTCTATACTACGGAAAGGTCAAGGAGTTCCTTAGTACCAAGACTATCGAAAGTCAAAAGATGGAACTGGAGGCCAAGAACGAGCAATTATCATCTACGAATGCAGAATTAAACGATTCTCTCTTAGCTTTAGATGAATCACAAAACATGATTTTCTCTCTTACCCTGACATTGGAGTCCAAAGATAGTAATACGCATGGTCACTCCGAAAGGGTCGCTGAATATGTATCAGCTTTAGCAATTCATCTTAAATTGACTGAGACTGATTTTATTAATATTTGGCGGGCAGCTATCCTCCATGATATAGGTAAGATAGGTATCCCAGATATTATTCTGAATAAACCTTCCCGCCTGACAGCCGACGAGTGGGAAGTAATGAAGTCTCACCCAGTAAGAGGAGAATCTATCTGTTCCAAACTTAGATTTGCCCGTGAGATATTACCTATAATACGCCATCATCATGAACATTATAACGGATCAGGTTATCCTGACGGTTTAAAAGGAGATTCCATACCTTACCTTGCCAGGATTGTAAGTGTTGCGGATACTGTCGATGCGATGACTTCACCGCGTAATTATAAGTTATCGCCAGTCACCATGGATGAAGCCATAGAAGAACTTAAACGATGTGCAGGTACTCAATTTGACCCAGCCATAGTAGAAGCTTTTGTGGAAGTTCAAAGATTAAAATCTTTCAGATAACTATAAAGTAATCTAATACTTTATCGGAAAGAGTATTGGGGAGAATAACATGACCGAGAACATGGAAATAGAACAAGTACAAGCGTTTCTGGATAAATTCGGTACTTTAAATGTAGCGGTTTATTCATATACCATAGATATACTAGGTGTGCAGAGTTTTTCTATCACCGACAAAATCGAAAAGATACTTGGATGCTCCAAAATTGAGTTTAACACCAATGTTTGGAAAAAAGCGATTTATTCTGAGGATAGGGTTAAAGTTACCAGGTGGAAAAAACAAATACAATCTAAGCTGGACTCAGGTATTATCCAGTATCGTATAATTCACCCCGGCGGAAGTGTCCGCTGGATAGAAGAACATCTAACCACTAAGATTGGTTCGGATGAACAACCTAATGTCTTTCTAGGGATTATCTTCGATATCACAGCGAGGAAAGAACATGAACGTCAATTAGAATACATGGCTTTTTATGATACCCTCACCGGCCTACCTAATAGAAATTTGCTTATAGGATACTTCCCTAAAGCCATAGCTCGATGCAAAAGAAAGAATACACAACTAGCTATAATGTATCTGGATTTAGATAAATTCAAGAATGTTAATGATAGCTTCGGACATGACGTAGGAGATCTGCTATTGAAACAAGTTGCTCAAAGGTTGATGGAATGTGTACGTGATGGGGATATAGTGTCCAGACAAGGCGGTGATGAATTTATCATCTTACTAGAAGATATATATAGCAAGGAATTACACGAAATTGCCAAAAGAATTTTAACGAAGATATCTGCACCTTTTATAATTGATATGAAAAAAGTAAATATATCTGCCAGCATAGGAATAAGCCTTTACCCCGAACATGGTGAAGACTTGGAAATCCTCACCAGACATGCAGATGAAGCCATGTTTGAATGCAAGGCCAGCTCGAATTACCAATTCTATGAGAGTAAAGTGTAAAGTCGTGTAAAGTCGGGGACGGTTCTTTACTTTACAAAAAAGCATACAAAAAACAGGGCGGTTTCCCTGTCTCATCGATAATTACTAATACAACGGCGAATAGCCGTTTTTTTATTTATCCACATCGTTCACTACCCTTAACCCGTAAGAACCTTTTTCAATATCTAGATCCTACAGCTTGTTAAACCAATTGGAAATAGTTAAATGAAGGAGAAAAAGTCTCCTCTGTCGAAGCTATGGAATAGATGTTAAATAAATATTATGTAAGAAGATTAGGAGGAGATAAAAATCAGACATAAATACTTTACACGTTTAGGCATTATCCTACTCCTTGTCATTTGTCTTGTTATTCCTCAAGGATCAATTACTACTTACGCCTCCAATCAGAACCCATCCTTGAAGGAGATCGCTGGAATCTTTGACAGAGTAGGTAATGAAAAAATGATTCCGCCGGTCATTCTTAAAGCTATTGCTTATACCGAATCAGGATGGCGTCAATGGGATAATAACGGTAACGTAGTATCCTCTTATTGGGGAGGAAACCCGAATATAGGGATAATGCAAGTAGGGTCATATAACTCGAACAATACCGCCCTTGTAAATAGACTAAAAAATGATATTAATTTTAATATCGAATACGGAGCAGACATCCTTCTCTCCAAATGGAATGCCACCCCTCGAATAGGAGACGGAGATCGTAATAAACTTGAAAACTGGTACTTCGCTCTCTGGGCTTACAATGGTTGGGTTACTTATAACAATCCAAATAATGCCTCAGCTGCAGGAAGAGTTGCTTATCAGGACAAAATAATCAAGCACATTGGGACTGATTACTTCAAAGGACTGCTTAATCCTAGCAAAGTAACACCTATCCCTGCCAGGCTTATTCCTTCAGGCACGCTACCTGGGAGGAATACCGTATGGCAAACTCCAGAACCCATCCATTACGGCGGGCTTGACCAAGTTGTAGCTTTAACTGATCACGAGATAAGTATAATAGAATCGGTTAACCGTTTAGCAGGATCGGACAGAATCGAAACATCAATTGAGATTGCTTTAAACGGCTGGCCAAATGGTTCTGAAACCGTTTTATTAGCTAGAGCCGACGATTTTCCCGATGCTTTGGCCGGAGTAGCACTCGCTGGTAAAAATAAAGCCCCAATCCTCCTCACTTCCCCAAAACACCTAGATCCCAGAGTAGAGGAAACCTTGCTAAAGCTCAAACCTCTTAAAGTCATCCTACTCGGAGGACAAAATGCTTTAGAAGATAATGTGGAAGAAAGATTGAGGGAAGTGCTTGACTGGACAGATGATTTCGAAAGAATTGCGGGAAAGGATAGATTTGAAACAGCAGCCTTGATAGCTTCGAGATTCTCACCTAATAACACCGTTGCCCTAGCTAGTGGCTATAACTTTCCTGACGCCTTAAGCTTAGCTTCTGCAGCAGCTACCCAGGGCTACCCTCTCTTACTTGTAGGCAAAGATAGCATACCCATGGCTACTGAAGAGTATCTAAAAAACGCAAATCTTCAATCTCTGTATATAGCTGGCGGTGAAGGAATTATTTCATCAGAATTACTGGATAGCATTGCTCTGGCTTCTGGTGTGCCGACGGAACAGATAACACGTCTTGCAGGCCAAAACCGCTATGACACATCAGCCTTTATATTAAAAGAATTTTACCCTACAGCAACGAAAGTTTTTCTAGCAACTGGGCAGGACTTCCCTGATGCACTATCCGGAGCCGCCCTAGCTGCCAACAGCAACACCCCCATGCTCCTTATCCACCCTACAGGACCAATAGAAGGCTCAAGTACCGAGAATTATATAAAAACTCTTCCTCCAGAAGTAGAATTCGAAGTATTCGGTGGAGAGAAAGCCATCCTAGATAGAGGAATACTAAAACTAAAAAACCTATTGGATAATAACAAAATATAAAGTTATTAAGTTTAAAGTTAGGGACGGTTCTTTACTTTACAAAATGAAGCAAAAGGACCGTCCCTTGTCTGCCTACCTGCCCCCCACAATATTGTAAATCTACCTAATTTGTAGTAAACTGATAAACGACTAAAACTAGAATTTTTCTATCGAAAGGAAGGCCAAAATAAGTGTCACACCCTAAACGCACCCTTGCTCTTATGCTTTTTGACGCCCTTCTTATTAACCTTGCCCTTTTCGGCAGTTTTTACCTGCGTTTCGAAGGAAAATTGCCTGAAAACTATATACAAACTTACGGAGAGGCCGCAGTAATATCCACCGTGGCATTGCTGTTTGCTTTTCATTTTTTTGGCCTTTATAGAAACATGTGGCGGTATGCCAGTGTTGGTGAGATGCTTTCTATCGTCTATGCAGTAACTATCGGTGCTGCCTTAACCATTACCGTTATATATTTTATCGCACCTATTAGATTGCCCCATTCCGTCAGCGTTCTTTTTTGGCTCTTAGTAACCTTCTCTATCGGAGGATTTAGATTCAGTCAACGGCTGCGTCAGGAAAACCCCATCTTCACCATTTGGAACAAGTCCCCAAGGAAGGTTCTGATTATTGGGGCAGGAGATGCTGGAGTCTTAGCTTTGCGCGAACTCAAAAATAGAGATTTTCAAGATGGTATGCCAGTAGGGTTCATTGATGACAGCGAAAGCAAGATATATCTTAACGTTCAGGGATTCCCTGTCCTTGGTTCTAGACGAGACATTCCAGAAGTTGTAGGGAAATATGGGATAGAAGAGATAATAATAGCCATACCTTCCGCCTCTGGTGATAGCATCAGAGAGATTGTTGAGATATGCAAAGAGACGAAAGTCTCTAACCTAAAAATCCTACCAGGTGTGCATGATATCCTCAGTGGCAAAATCATAGTTAGTGCCATCAGGGAAGTTCAGGTAGAAGACTTGCTTGGACGAGATCCTGTCTGGGTCGATCTACAAGAAGTAGCGCAATACCTTAATGACCAGGTTATACTGGTTACAGGTGCTGGGGGTTCGATTGGATCCGAACTTTGCAGGCAGATCGTAAGATTTTCACCGGCTCAGTTGATCCTGACGGGACATGGAGAAAATAGCATCTTCGATATCCAGCAAGAACTTAAAGAACATCCGGTTTTTACCGAAATATTTGATATTAAAGACCAGGAAAAAGTTAACGTGGTCTTCGAAAAGTACAAGCCATCCGTTGTCTTCCATGCAGCAGCCCATAAACACGTACCACTTATGGAATCTAACCCGGAAGAAGCGCTGAAGAATAATATCTTAGGAACAAATAACCTTGCTCAAGCTTCAGACCAAACTGGAGTCAAAACATTCGTCCTTGTTTCTACTGATAAAGCAGTTAACCCTACTAGTATCATGGGAGCATCTAAGAGAATTGCTGAGATGATCATCCAGAACTATAATTATAAATCTGATACCAACTTTGTGGCAGTGCGTTTCGGAAACGTCTTAGGAAGTAGGGGAAGCGTTATCCCAACCTTCAAAAATCAAATTACGGCAGGTGGTCCAGTTACAGTAACTGATCCTCGGATGACCCGCTATTTCATGACCATACCAGAAGCTAGTCAACTCGTTATTCAAGCTGGGTCCATGGCTACAGGAGGGGAAATATTTATTCTAGATATGGGCAAGCCGGTTAGAATCATTGATTTAGCCAGAGACCTCATTCGCCTCTCCGGCCTCGAACCGGATAAGGATATAAAGATAGAAATCACCGGGACTAGACCAGGAGAAAAGCTCTTCGAAGAACTTCTTACCTCAGAAGAAGGGACTTCAGCCACCAAACATAAAAGGATTTTTGTAGCCAGACCGAACAACAATAATTCTGAGGTTATAGAACAATTAGTTCAGACAATACGGCAACGAGGAAGTTACCTGAATAGAGATGAAATAATCATTGGCTTAAGACAACTCTTACCCGATTTTTGCATGGAGAAAGACAGTACCCAGACAAAAATAGCTGTAAATAAATAACTTCACGGATAATAGCCTGAAAAAAAGATAACCTGACAGAAAAGAAGGAGGACGCTTGCATGCTCGAAGTCAAACAAGTAATTACAGATAAGGATACAATAGCTCTACAACTCAAAAAAAAGATAGAAGACCATAAAGCCCTTATTGGGGTCATCGGTCTCGGGTATGTAGGTCTTCCGCTTGCCGTAGAGAAGGGTAAGGTAGGCTTTCCTGTCATAGGTTTCGATATAAACGCTGACAGAGTAGCTAAGGTTAATGCCGGAGACAATTATATAGGTGACGTTAAAGATGAAGAACTGAAGGAACTAGCAGAAAGGGGCATATTAATAGCCACTACCGACTTTTCCAAACTGGCTGACTGTGACGTCATCATTATATGTGTCCCAACACCCTTGACCGTAACCCGTGATCCTGACATATCTTACATGAAGTCCGCAGCTGACCAGATAGCCCGTTATATCCGCCCAGGACAGCTCGTCACTTTGGAAAGCACCACTTATCCTGGAACGACCACAGAAGTGATTCTGCCCATCCTGGAAGTGTCTGGACTCAAAGTAGGCAAAGACTTCTTCCTAGCCTTTTCCCCAGAAAGGGTAGATCCTGGCAATAAACGTTTCACCACCCAAAACACCTCCAAAGTAGTAGGAGGCGTTACCCCGACTTGTTTAGAAATCTCTTATACCCTGTATACCCAAACAATCGTAAACGTCGTTCCTGTCAGTTCACCGGCTGCAGCCGAACTGACTAAGGTATTTGAAAACACCTACAGGGCAGTCAACATAGCTTTAGTAAACGAAATGATGCTCTTATGCGACCGTATGGGACTGGACGTCTGGGAAGTAGTTGAAGCAGCTTCTACCAAACCCTTCGGCATCCATACCTTCTATCCAGGACCAGGAGTCGGAGGCCATTGCATTCCTATTGATCCCTTCTATCTTACTTGGAAGGCAAGAGAATACAACTTCCATACCCGCTTCATTGAACTAGCTGGAGAAATAAATGTAGAAGTATCCTACTATGTAGTTAATAAAGTATATAGAGCCTTGAACGAAGTAGAAAAGAGCGTCAAGGGTGCCAACATCCTTATCCTTGGTGTCGCTTATAAAAAAGATATCGACGATGCCCGTGAATCACCGGCCTTGATAATCATAGAGCGTCTGCGTCAAGAAGGGGCTAACATCACCTATCATGACCCCTTTATCCCCGAAATCCAACCTCACGGTGGCATGAAAATCCATCTTACAAGTGTCGACCTCACCCCCGAAGCTCTCGCCGCCGCAGATGGTGTCCTCATTCTTACAGATCATAGCGCTATAGACTACGATCAAGTGGTTGAACAAGCCCAACTTGTAGTTGACACACGTAACGCCACTAAAAATGTCCGCAATAACAGAGAAAAAATCTTTAAAATCTAAGGGTGACACAGAACCGTCCCCTGTCACCTTTAAGTAAGGAGCGTATTATGGAAAAATCTATTGACAAGCTTGGCTTTGGAATCATAGGATGTGGGCGAATAGCTCCCAAACACGCCGAGTCCATAACAGCTATCCCGGATGCTGAACTAGTTGCAGTCTGTGATATTATCCCGGAAAAAGCTGAAGAGTTCGCTCGTCTTTATAATGCCGAGCCTTATTTAGATTATAAAGAACTTCTTCAAAGAGATGATATCGATATCGTGACAATTGCCACACCCAGTGGTAACCATGCAGAGATTGGTATAGCAGCAGCTAAGGCAGGGAAGCACGTCATGGTCGAGAAACCCATGTCTATGACTCTCAAAGAAGCTGATTCTCTGATAAAAGCCTGCCAAGAAAATAACGTAAAACTAAGCGTCATCCACCAAAATCGCTATAACAAATCAATTAAAACTCTGAGAACAGCCATGGAATCGGGAAGATTCGGAAAACTCACCCATGGCCAGGCTACAGTCAGATGGAATCGTAATGACGAATATTACACCCAAGCCCCTTGGAGAGGGACCAAGCTCCAAGATGGCGGAGTACTGATGAATCAATCCATCCATAATATCGATCTTTTGCAATGGATGATGGGCCCCGTAGAATCTGTTTACGGTTATACCACCACAGCTTTGCGTCCGATCGAAATGGAAGACGTAGCCGGGGCGGTTATTAGGTTTAAAAACGGAGCCATCGGCCTGATAGAAGCTGCTACAACCATCTACCCCAAGAATATCGAAGAAACCCTTAATATTTTTGGTGCTACTGGTTCAGTAATAATAGGCGGAATTGCAGTCAACAGGGTAGAGACCTGGGAATTCGAAGATAGTGAAGAAGAGAAAAAACAGATCTTTGCTTCTCAGGAAAATGATCCTCCCACCGTCTACGGTTTCGGCCATCGTGAGATCATAGAAGACATGATTAAAGCAGTGAAGTCCAATACATCTCCTCCGCTTAACGGTGAGGAAGGTCGTAAAGCTCTAGAAATCATCTTAGCAATTTATAAATCTCAGGAGACCGGACTCCCTGTCAAACTTCCAATGTTAGACGATTTCGCCGGTTAGACTTTTGGAAAAACAAGGTAACCTTAGGTAAATACTCCCTTGGCATTAGACCTAGCACTCCTTTTTCCAGCAGAACATACGCTGATACTACACGGACCCGAAAAGGAGAGGAAAGCCTATGATGCCACCTTACCAAGGACCTGGACCGGGGATACCACATACGATGCCGGACTATAACCGTGCTATTATGCACGTTATGCCAGCTATTAGACAAAGTTTAAGGGAAGCCAGACCGATAGGCGTTAAACACGCTGTGACGGAAGCCGCCCTTATATCCTATCTAATAGGTAAAGGATATGATTATCCCCAGGCACTACGTATTGTGGAGACATGGGAGCGATATGAATCCTTCCCAATGTAAAAACTTAAATGGCTTAAGCCACTAGGATCTTAAGCCATTTTTCTAATTATTATCTAGGATATAATCTAATCTTTTCGACTCTCTCCTAAATCATCTTTATCAGACTCTTCTCGAATGTTAAGTATTTGCTCGCCAGTTAGATCATAACCACAGATTGGACATATCCATTCTCTATCGCTGGCCGCTGAGTAAGAGTACTCTTTACATTGGACACAGTATTTACGAACCATATCATTCTCGTCCTCTCTCTTATTTTTAACTAGATGTTAAACAGGGTTCATAACAAAATATGGTCATATTGAAATTTTTATTCCAATAGAAAATAAAACCTGATAATTTCCTGATTATGTCGTATTATAAGAAGAGAAATGAGATTTTTATAAATGAAGAGAGGGTTGGCAATTGACGAACAAGATTCACCCTAGTGCAGTTATCGCCAAAAGTGCTATTATAGGCGAAAACGTAAATATCTCGCCTTTCTGTGTAATAGGAGAAAATACCCAAATCGGAGAAGGTAGTATTTTAGGTTCAGGATGTATTCTCGCTGATGGTGTCCAGATCGGAGCTAACTCCAATCTTGGAAACCATGTTACGCTAGGAGAAGCAACCATTATTGGACCGAATACATATATAGAAAGTAACTCGGTAGTAGGCAGACTTCCGCGTGCCTCAGCTACCAGCACAGTTAAAAATGGATCAGACTTACAGCCTTTGAAAATGGGTAGTAACTGCATAGTGGGCTGTTCAGTCGTCATTTACGCTGGTACAGTTTTAGATGATGCAGTCTTTGTCGGAGATAGAAGTCTTATTCGTGAACGCTGTATTCTTGGGAAAAACGTAGTAGTAGGTAGTGGTTGTACCGTGGAAAATGACACGAAGATAGGAGCTTACACCAAGATTCAGACCGGTTCTTATATCACTGCCTATATGGAAATAGGGGAGAAAGTTTTTATTGCTCCGATGGTAACCACCACCAATGATAATTATATGGGTAGGACAGAGAAACGTTTCCAATATATCAAAGGGGCAACTATCAAAAGAGGAGCCCGCATCGGCGGAGGAGCCATACTTCTTCCCGGTGTAGATATAGGTGAAGAGACCTTTGTAGCAGCAGGAGCCTTGGTCACCAAGGATACACCTGCCAGAAAAGTAGTAAAAGGTTTCCCGGCCAAACCTGTCAGAGATGTACCGGAAGAAGAACTTCTAGATAATTAGGCCATTCATGGCCGTCAGAAAGGAAGGGAAGAGAATGAATATTCCTCTTTTGGATTTAAAAGCACAGTACCTACTTATTAAGGAAGAAATAGATAATGCTGTTTTGGGCGTCCTTGATTCATGTAGATTTATCCTTGGTCCAGAGGTAAAAACTTTGGAAGATGACATAGCAGCTTATTGTGGAACGAAACATGCTATAGCTGTTGCCAATGGCACAGATGCTTTGGTTCTTGCCCTTCAGGCCTGTAAGATCGGCCCTGGAGATGAAGTTATCACCAGCCCTTTTACCTTCTTCGCCTCAGCAGAAACAATAGCTAACGTCGGGGCTACCCCCGTTTTTGTAGATATCGATCCGCTTACCCTTAATCTAGATGTCAATAAATTAGAAGAGAAGATAACATCTAGAACCAAAGCTATAATTCCAGTACATATTTTTGGCCAGATGGTAGACATGGACAAGGTTATGGACCTCGCTGGAAAATATAAACTCAAAATAATAGAGGATGCCGCTCAAGCTATTGGAGCAGAATATAAAGGTAGAAAAGCTGGTTCCATCGGAGATGCTGGGACATTCAGTTTTTTCCCTACTAAAAACCTAGGTTGCTACGGTGACGGCGGAATGGTCATTACGAATGACGATGCTGTTGCAGATAAAATTAGAATGCTAAGATTCCACGGTTGCAAAAGCAAATACTACCACGATGAGATAGGCCATAACAGCCGCTTGGATGAGATACAGGCCGCTATCCTTAGAGTCAAGTTTAAATACCTGGATAAGTGGAACCAGACTCGCCGAGAAAAGGCTGAAAACTATGACAAACTTCTAGCTCCCTTAGCCCAGCAGGGTAAACTCACCCTCCCAGTAAAAGATCCGGATGGTGTTCCGGTATACCATCTCTACGTTCTAAGATCTGACGAACGAGAAAAAATAGCTATCGCCCTGGATGAGAAGGGGATAGCTTGTGGCATATATTATCCACTTCCTCTGCATATGCAGAATGCTTTTGCTTACCTAGGTTATAACCTTGGAGATCTACCTATAGCAGAAGAAGCCTGCACCCAAGCCCTAGCCATTCCTTGCTACCCAGAACTTACCTCGGAACAACAGGAAGACATAGCACAAGTAATCCTCAACGCCCTAGCGTAAACAGAGGTAGACAGGGGGACGGTTCTTCTGTCTGGCGCGACAAAGGCGAAGATAGCAGTTTTTCTGCCTAGGGTAGCAGGAAGAAAGAAACTGTAAAGTAAAGAACCGTCCCTAACTTTACTGACTTTAATAAGGAGAAAATATGATTTGGAATAATGGTCTTACAGGAAGGAATGAAATCAGAGTCCTCCTGCTTGTATCTGTCATGCTATCAGCAATGATTCTGCCATCCATACCGATTCATCCTAAGCTTCCACAGATTCGGGTAGAAGAGTTATTGCTGTTCAGTATATTTGGTCTGAACTTTATCCTTTTCGCCTTGAGAGGTTTCCGTTTTGGGGAACACGAAAAAGCACAACTCGCAGGACAGAAGAAAGTCCTGAAGATTATATTCTGGCTATTTGGCTTGATGACTACCTCCTATTTTATATCTAATTTCTACGGAGTATATATCTTAGGGGCAGGTAGTTACGGCATGAGGGATGTCATGGAATTAGTGACATACTTTAAGTATTTCCTTATCCTCACCCTTGTCATATCGATTGATATGGGACAAGCCGAATTTGCCTACATGAAGAATGCTTTTCTTGCAGGTTTAACTTTTCTTATCCTCTTCGGTTGGGGACAACACCTCAACATCCTGAATATGAATTACTGGCTCTCCCCATATTTCAACCAGGTTCATTGGGAACATCTCATAGTTGGTAACCCCGCTAGAATTCTAGGAACCTTTGATAACCCCAACTATTTCGCTGTATTCACCGTCATGACCTTGGCCTTTCTTACAGCCTGGTACTTCTTTAAGGATCACAAGGGAAAATTCCCGGTCCTCTTATTCATTCTCATAGGCTTGGTTATAAAGCTCGAATACCTAACTATCTCAAGGACAAACCTCTTCGGAATAGCCCTGCTTTTTACAATCAGCTGCATTTGGGCTTTCCTTTACCATAACCGCAATAAAAAGGTTATCATCAAAATAGTCGCCCTTTTCGCCCTCACCATCTTCTTGACGCTCACCGCATCGTCCGACTTTATAAACAGAGTCCAAGAAGGGACAGATTTTAGTACGAGTACTTCTGTCCTTGGTCACCTGGCACAATGGGAGACAGCTATAGGTACCATTTGGGAGTCCCCCATTTTGGGATGGGGCACCCAAAAAGAAGCCATGACCACCAGGGTAGACAACGAATATGCTCTATTCGCAAGAAGATACGGATTGATAGGAATGTCTATATACCTAGCGTTCTTTTTCGTGCCGCTATCCTTAGCGATTAGAAGAGTCCGAGCAACGGTTAGAATATATGGTAAAGCTATTCCATTTGACCTTCCTGTCCTATTAAATGCAACATATATTCTATTGTTGCCTTCCATACTATTCTACCTCTTCTGGGCCGGCATCTTTTATAACCTTCAACTCATGACTCTTTTTAGCATAATAATAGGTTTGGTGTATAATACAGCTAAGCAACCCGCGATGCTGAGGGAACCTGATATTAAGGCGGTTGGTAAATGAAAGTATTAGTCATATCTCATATGTATCCCTCATCTATAAACCCTACGTACGGGATATTTGTTCATAAACAAATTAACGCTTTAAAAAACCAAGGTTGTGAGGTCAAGGTCGTTTCCCCCGTTCCTTACTCTCCTTGGCCCCTTCCCCTACTAAGGAAAAAATGGGAAATCTATGCCACCACCCCTCGCCAGGAATTCATAGCAGGTCTAGAAGTAATGTATCCCAGGTACTTAGAATTCCCTGGATCACTACTTCAGGCGTATTCCGGATACTTCATGTACCTTGGACTGCGGAAACTAATTAACAGAATCTATGAGAGATTCCCATTCGACCTGATTCACGCTCATGTGGCCTTACCCGATGGACAAGCAGCAAGTCTTTTAAAAAAGAAATTCAAAGTTCCTACTGTAGTAACCGTTCACGGTCAGGACTTTCAGGCTACTATGAACAAAAGCAATAGTTGCCGTAAAATGTTGTTCAAAACCCTAAACACTGTTGATAAAATCATAACCGTCAGCTCTAAACTCAAAAATTTAGTCCTAGACGAACCTTTCAGTTCAAAAATAACAGTCGTCAATAATGGAATCGATATAGGGGATTGTCAACCTGATACTTTATCGGATAAGGATCTTAATGGGAAAAGAATAATAAGCATCTCCAACCTCAAGAAAACCAAAGGAATAGACCTGAACCTAGGAGCTATCTCCACCTTGGTAAGAAAATATCCTGACCTCGAGTATTATATCGTAGGCGACGGAGAAGAACGAAATAACCTAGAAAACTTAAGGGATAAATTAAACCTTAAAGACAATGTCTTTTTCCTAGGGAAACTTGATCATCCTCAAACTATGCGAAAACTTGCGGAAGCCGATGTATTTTCTCTTCCAAGCTGGCAGGAAGGATTCGGAGTAGCCTATATAGAAGCCATGTCCCAGGGCAAACCTGTGATAGGTGTCCAAGGAGAAGGCATCGCCGATGTAGTTAGCCACGGTAGTAACGGGTTGCTGGTCAAACCTCAGGATGTTGATGATCTCATCCATAACTTGGATTATCTCCTTAGCGATCGGAGCAAAGCAGAATGCATGGGAGAGGTTGGACGAAAAACAGTTTTAGACGGATATACTTGGAACCAGAACGCAGTCAAAACTGTTGGAATATACAAGGAAATGCTCTCAGAATGATTTGCATTAGATGATAAATTTTGCCATAATAATAGGACTTGTATCTAATACTGTGAGGGAATAAAATTGAAAGTTTGCATCTTAACCTCTGCTCATCCTCCTTTCGATGCCCGAATTTTTTATAAAGAAGCACGTTCTTTACAAAAAGCGGGTTATGAAGTCGTATTGATTGCCCCTAGCTCGGGGGAGGTACAAGGGGAAGTACAAAAGGAAGAAGTCGTACACGATATTCGCGTAAGATATGTACCATCTTTTAAAGGACGAGTCCAAAGAGTTCGCAACCTCAAATATATTTATAACGCCGCATTGGAAGAGAAGGCAGATGTATATCACCTCCATGATCCAGACCTTATTTTGTATGGATTGAGAATACAAGCGAAACTACATAAGCCGGTTATCTACGATGTTCATGAATACTATGCAGATAGCCTACAAACGCGTTATTGGCTTCCTGCTCCTTTAAGAAAACTAGCTGCTTCTTTATTTGAACAAGTGGAGAAAAGTACAGCAAAAAAATTGGCAGGAATCATTACTGTGAATGACCATATGAAAGCTCAGTTTAGCAAGGTTAATCCGACTGGTGTTAGCTTGTTTAACTTTCCCCTAACAGAGCAGTTTATTTTCGAGAGACCTACAGCCGAAGCTGAGAATTGGCAGTCCCAACCAAACATTCTTTATTTGGGCGGGATTAACAAGGAGAGAGGTCTAGAGGTTATATTAGAAGCAATGACACTGGTCACAGAGAAATACCCTCAAGCTGCCTGTGACTTGGTAGGGCCTGTTAATCTAGCGGGAATCTCTGAGGAATACCTTCCTCTAGAGAATTGGTTGCAAAAAGGCAATATTAAAATTCTAGGCAAGATTCCTTACAGTGAAGTTCCGGCTATTTTGAAAAAAAGCAATATTGCTTTGGTACCGTTGCTTCCCACCCTTAACTACACGAAGGCTATTCCAGTAAAACTCATAGAATATATGGCAGCAGGCTTGCCAGTAGTGGGCTCACGCTTTGGCCATATTGAAAGAATAATCAAGGAAGATAATTGTGGTCGCTTGGCTGAGCCAGCCGATCCCAAATCATTAGCCGAAGAGATATGTTATCTGATTGAGAATCCAAATCAAGCCCTGCAATATGCTCAAAATGGATGGGATGCTTTCCACAGCAAATACACTTGGGAAAGCGAAGAGAGAAAGCTCCTAGCGCTATATTCTGAAATACTTAATTCTAATAGGAATTGAAGTGATAGTTTGGATACCCGCCTTATTGGAAAAAATGCAGCCGCATTAGGAATATCTGGAGTACTTGCTAAAGCGATCTCAGCAGTGGTTGGGATTGTTGTTACCCGCTATCTAGGTCCCGCATCTTATGGTGACTACTCTGCGGCCTATGCCTATGTGGGTAGTTTTATTCTCTTTGCAGAAATCGGGATCAGCCAGCTGATGGTTCAGGAGGGTTCGCGGAATCCTTCCGTTTTACCCAGATACTTCGGCAACTCATTATTCACTAAAACAATCATTGCTTTTTTGTGCTATATTTTCATGTTAATTTTCATGTACCCAGCAGGTTATAGCACAACAGTTAAAACCATGATTGTATTCATAGGAATAGCCGTCTGTTTCAATGCTCTTAATCAATCGGTATATAATTACTATCAGGTAGTACAGAAACTTTACAAGGCTGCAGCTTACCAGTTCCTTACCATAGTATTCGTTGCTATCTTTACTATGGTAATTGTCCTAAATGGAATGGGAGTTGTAGCAATCACCTTCTCCCACCTATTTAGCTATATAATTATCAGTTTACTTCTCTACCTGGCCCTCAGAAAAGAGATTAAACCTAAGGTTGAGATAAGCAGTCTCTCTGGAATGGTCAAGAGAGGACTTCCTTTCGGTATACATAGAATCTTTTATGCGCTATTTGCCCAACTCAGCATTCTAGTCTTATCCCTGATTACCACCAATGTAGAACTAGGAATTTTTGCTGCAGCCTATAAGTTGGTACTAATACTGATCTTCCTACCTAGCCTTATGACCAGTGCCATCTATCCGGTGCTTTATCAATTGGGAGACACCGATAAGAATAAGCATCAAGATGTTATCGAGAAAGTATTTAAAGTACTGTCAGCAGTTGGGATAGCAGGGAGCACGCTCATTTTTATCCTATCAACACCGCTAATAGTATGGCTATATGATGGCAAGTTTAACGCATCCATCCCCATCCTTATGATTGTGTCTTGGCTTTTGGCTTTAGAATGCATGAGCTTTTCCCTCGGAGATATCCTTACCACCACGAATCGTCAGTGGCAGAGAACGGTGGTCCAGGGCTCAGCTCTTCTTATACTCTTCACTCTTATTATGGTACTATTCCCTCACTTCGGAATTTACGGTGTAGCTTACGCCGTAATTATGGTCGAAGTCTATATTTTCTTATGCTATTATATTCTTGTACGCAGAGGCGTATATAAGATCCGTATATGGCGACAGCTACCTATCACGATAGTTGCTGCTCTGTTTATGGCAGGTACAGCCTGGATGCTTAAAAGTTGGAATCCTCTTGTCTCTTCAGCAATAGCTGGAACTGTTTTTTGTACCATCCTTGTAACCTTGGATAAGGATTTCAGACGAATCGGAAATTTCGCTTTAAGGCAAACACTTAGATTTGTCGGCCGGCATTAAATAAAAAGACAGGGGGATAAGAAATGTTTGAGTGGATAGCACTTGGAATAACAGTGATCATTCTCGTATTACTTATTATCAAGAAACCGTTCTGGCTAGTTCCCTTATTAGCAGTAGCACTTGCCTTAGAAATCTCTACTACCTGGTATCCCAGCCTAGGTATAGACCTGGGAACAGATCAGAGTATAGTCGGAAAATTATTAGGGATGTTGTCTTTGGCTAAGCTTATCGGCATCGCCTTGATTTTGGCTGCTTTCTCTCGTCTGCTCTTAATAGAGGACATGAAACGAAAACTGAGTGCGGTTTTTAGCGCCCCCTTAACTATAATCTTAATGATTTTTGTCATCTTAGGTGCAGCTAGTATTGTATATTCGTTTGATACTGGAACGACAGTAGTAGCGTCTATTAGGCTCTTAGCTCTTTTCGCAATCTTTCTATCCATCGCCCTTTTTATGGATAAAAAGCATGCTCTTGTTCCTTTTCAAGCAGTCCACCTAACGGCCATGGCCCTCGCTCCGTTATCCTTTTACGAAGGTTTTACAGGTAATCTTATTTGGCAAAGCGAACAATTATTAGGGGATACCATGAAAGTGAACGCAACTTTTGTAGATCCTAATATCTTTGCTCGTTTTATTATTTTGGGGATTGTAGCTAATTTCGTACTTCAGCTCTATACCAGAGATAAGAGTACAGGACTTCTTTATATGGCAGGTCTCGCTATCCTTATTGCTCAACTAGCCCTCATCTCTGTCTTAAGTGGGATACTGACTCTTATCGTAATCCTTATCGCAACGCTGATTTTCCTACCTAACAGGAAAGCTGTACTTTGGGTTCTAGGATTAGGTGGTCTGTGTGGTGCTATGGTCTTAATAGTTCGGCCTGATCTTTGGGAAGGGATGCTTTTACTCACTCAGAATTTTGGAGTCCAGGAAATCATCGCACTATTCCAAAATCATCCCATATTTGGTACAGGGCTGGGTACTTCTTCCTTATCTAACATCAGTGTTGTTATTATTGGAACCGAGTTAGGTATATTAGGTTTGATAGTCTTAGCTGTTCTCTGGTTAATACTATTTGGTGGATTGTATTCTCTTTATAGTTTAGGGAATAATCAAATAAGCATATTTAATAATTATTTTAACGAATACTATGTGGGAGTAGGGTACTTTCTCTGGGCACTGACAGTATTTATCAGTTCTCAGAGCGGGGGGGTATTTTTCGAAGATCCTATACTGTGGCTCAGTTGCGCCTGTCTCGTAATGCTCAGATTCACCAGAGAATACAATACCACTCTAGAATCATTTTAAATTAGTTGAATCTAGCCAAACTTTGTGCTTAGTCACTGTAAAGTAAAGAACCGTCCCTGACTTTACTAGGAGGAAAAATCTATGTCATCTCAAAGCCCGCGTGTTTATTTAGCTAAACCTCATATGAGTGGCTACGAACAAGAGTATATTGAAAGTGCATTTGCAACAAATTGGATAGCCCCGTTAGGTCCTAATGTGGATGAGTTTGAAAAGGAAGTTTCCCAATACACGGGAATCCAAGGAGCTCTAGCCTTATCTTCTGGTTCGGCAGCAATTCATTTGGGCTTAAAGCTCTTAGGGGTAGGAAGAGGAGATAGGGTTTTTTGTTCTTCCCTAACTTTTATAGCTACTGCCAATCCCATTATTTACGAAGGTGGAGAACCCGTTTTTATAGATTCTGAGCCAGAGAGTTGGAATATGTCGCCTCAGGCTCTGGAAAAAGCATTCCATACTGCCCAAAAAGAAGGCAAACTTCCCAAAGCGGGTATCATCGTAGACCTCTATGGGCAAAGTGCAGATATGCAACCGCTTCTAGAGATATTTGACGCTTATAACGTCCCCGTTCTCGAGGACGCCGCAGAAGCCTTCGGCGCAACCTATCAGGGGCAACCCTGTGGGAAACTTGCTAAGCTTTCCGTCTTATCATTTAACGGTAATAAAATAATCACCACATCCGGCGGAGGAATGCTCTTATCAGATGACCTCCAAGCGATGGAAAAAGCCCGTTTCTGGGCAACCCAAGCAAGAGATAAAGCCAGACACTATGAACATAGTGAAATCGGCTACAACTACCGTCTTAGTAACGTCCTTGCCGGTATAGGCAGAGGACAACTAAAAGTCTTGGAAGATAGAGTAAAAGCCAAAAGACGGATTTTTGACACGTATTATCAAGCCCTTAAGCATATAGACGGAATCACATTTATGCCCGAAGCACCTTTTGGCAGATGTAATCGTTGGTTAACAACATTAACCTTAGACCCCCAAATAATCAAAGTAACACCCAACCAAATCATAGATAAATTAGAAGAAGATAACATAGAAGCAAGACCTGTCTGGAAACCCCTACACAGACAACCGGTATTTAAAAACTGCCAGTACTATACCCACGAAGAAGGAAATAGCATATCAGACTACTTGTTCGAGAACGGCATCTGCCTGCCCTCCGGCACCAACATGACCCAAGAAGACCAAGATAGAGTCATCCAGATTATCAGAAATACCATATAAAGTTAGGGACGTAAAGTTAGGGACGGTTCTTTACTTTACATTTTCGTAAAGTAAAGAACCGTCCCTAACTTTACTAAAACTTCCGCCTACGGCTATTGAAAACGGTGCTTTCACCAAACTCTTCTTCTTTGGCATTAATAACAAGGGCGACAAGCATTCCCATACTTAGCCAAAGCATGGGATCCTCAAAGAAGCGGGCTTCCATTTGGGAACTGATAAAGATAGCTATAATCCAACTGAAATAACCAATCCCTAAAACATAGCTTGCTTTAATACTCTGGCTCACGCGATAAAGAGTATGGATAAGGGCTATCCCAATTAGCGAAAATGATATAATCCCGATCCATCCCAGCTCAGCAGCTATCGTAACCGCCGAGGTATGAGAGAGGCTGACACTGGTATCAGTTGGATTTGCCAGATAATCAGCTAAATATTTCTTTTGGAAACCACCAAGCCCCACTCCCCAAGTGGGGCTATTTTCAAATATGTCTATTCCCGCCTTAATCAAATTCATACGCACTGAACCTGGTGCTGTTAACTCTTGCTTGATATTCAGAAAACGTGTTATAAGACCGGAATTCATGATTACCGCACCTAAGCCCAATACACCCATAATCCCTGCAGGTATTAAGACCCTGCGACTACGAAGCATGACCAGAAGAAAGAGGATAACCACACCCAAAGTAAGAATTCCTCCACGTGACATTGTCAGCACCAGCTCTCCTACTAAGACAAATAAGCCAACCGTATACAGACTCAGTTTTGACTTGCTGTTGGAGAAATATTGAAGGATTAAATTCGAAGCAATAGCAAGAACCAGGAAACGGGCAAAAATATTTGGGTCAACGAAGGTAGCGTTAATCCGCCAAAAAGCCCCTTGGACATGAACTTCTTGCCAGAGGAGGTTCCCTGTGTAAGCTTGATAAAAGGTCAAAGGCGCAAGCGCAAGCCCAACTGCATTTACAAGTTTAAAAGGAATCAATGGGTTGAAGCGGTGGGAGATAATTAGAATAACACTAAAATATAGAGCTATAAAAACACTTAGCCTCATTGATTCTACCAGTGTCTTGGTCTGATCAATAGAATGGAAATAACTCCCCGCAGCCACCAGTAAATAGAGAATAAGTGCCCAAGTTAATGGTTGAGTCGAAATCTTACGCAATTTTCGACGCGTATCAGAACAAGTAATAAGCTTAACCAAAGCAACAATTATAATGGCAAAAGTAGTTAACCTTGAGAGGCTAATTATACCCAGAGTTTGCGCTAAAAAAGGTATATCCGGATACCAAGTACTCGATATTTCTAGAGCTACAGAAAGAGCGAGCAAAAGAACAAGACCTTCAGGCCTGAATATACCTAAACCAATAATAACAATAATAGTCAGGGTAAGCAGCACCCATTCTAACAAACCATCGACCTCCTTAAAAAACTACTCTTTTCTTAGGTATTACTTTTGCCGGTACACCAATAACCGTCATGCCATCTGAAACATCCTTCACCACAACCGCACCGGCACCAACAATACTCCAAGTTCCAACTTTCTTCCCAGGAATCACAATAGCACCGATACCAACATGACTTCCTTCCCCAACACTGACCTTACCGCATAAACCAACGTTAGGAGATACATGAACGTAGTCTCCTAATTTATTATCATGCTCCACCACGGCAGCCGTATTGACAATACAATGATTGCCAACTGCAGCATCAGCATTAACAACAGCATTAGGCATTATCACCGTTCCATAACCAATCTTAGCCGACCGACTTATTACAGCCCTTGGATGGATTAAAGTCTCATACTGCTCAAGAGGTATGGCAAGTCGCTCAAATAGTTTTTTGCGATCAGCATTGTTACCGATAGCTAGGCAGAACGTATACTCTTCCACATTTAAACTAGATAGGAAAGCAGTATTCGCATATATGATTCCGTTGACTTCATTCGTTTTCTCAATAGCATCATCCACGATGGCATATAATGTTAAGTCCTCATTTTCAGCTACAATATCTTGTATAACCTTACTATGGCCACTAGCACCTATTAAAATCAATTTAGTCATTATCGGCACCTTCTTTTCTTATTGTACCTTTGAATTTTTCCGTTGTAACATGTCCAACCTGATTTATACCTTCTGATTTAAAGACCTTGAACGCAGTTAAAAAGAGTATTTTAATATCCAGCCAGAAAGATTGATTATCGACATACCAAACATCTAGCTTGAATTTATCTTCCCAGCTTAGTGCATTACGCCCATTAACCTGAGCCCAACCGGTAATTCCAGGCTTCGCTTCATGCCTCCGGGCCTGTTCAGAAGTATATAAAGGTAGATACTCCATCAATAACGGACGGGGACCCACCAAACTTAAATCTCCCTTTATTACATTAAATAACTGAGGAAGTTCGTCCAAGCTCAACTTACGGATTATTCTACCTGTCTTTGTTAAGCGTACATCATCAGGCAAAAGTTCACCATTTTCATCACGTTCATCCGTCATAGTCCTGAACTTGTAAACATAAAAAGGTTTCCCATGTAGTCCCGGACGCTGCTGGGTAAAGATAACAGGAGAACCTAATTTTCTACTAATAACCAAAGATGTAATAAGTAAGATAGGAGAAGCTATTATTAACCCAATAATGGAAACGGTCAAATCAAACAATCTTTTTAACATCATTTACTCCTGCTTACATCGCTTAACATATGTAATTCAAGTTTTATAGCTAGTTTTGCCCATGAATAATTATTTTCAACATATTTTCTAAGAGCATACCCTGTTTGAAGCTTATATTGCTCGTCATGAATCTTGTTTAATATATCTGTTGCCAACTCATCCGGACTCTCAGAGAGATTGATTCCTTCCACATCCTTAAAACTACCAATCACTTCTTTACTAGAATACATCATAACCGGCAGACCTGAAGCCATATAGTCATATAATTTATTCATACTAAAGCCCCATTTATAAAGAGGGGATTTTTTGATAGATATAAAAGATAGATCAGCTAGACTCAACAAATAAGGTATTTTTTCCTTAGATATAGGATCCAGAAAGGTCACATTGCTTAAATTGTTTGTCCGCGCTAACCTTATCAGATCATTCTTCTTTAAACCATTGCCAACTAGAATAAATTGTACATCGGAATTATCTTTAAGTAAATTTGCAGTCTCAATCAAAGGTTCGAGATGATTGGCTATCCCATGGGAGCCGGTATAAACGACTGTATATTTATAGGATTGCATCACTCTTAAAATATCTTCATCCTGCCTGATTTCCTGAAAACTTTCAATGTTTACACCATTAGGCAGATAGACCACTTTATCGTTATCGACACCTCTAGATTCAACATAGTCAGCCGCCTTATCAAACAAAACAATAATCTTGGCAGCTTTCTGATATAAAAACTTCTCAAAAACATACAAAGCCTGAGCAATCGGATTATGCTTACTTAGTTTCCCGAAGTCCACAAACGTCTGAGGCCAAAGATCGCGTTCCTCAAAATAAAAGACACTCTTAGACTTCTTAGATATTAAATAACCAATATACGCTGCCAACGGATGCACACTTGACCCGATAATAATATCCGGTTCTTCAGTCTTTAATTCCTTGATCCCAGCCCTATAGGCGTTATAAGTATAATCCAAAATATTTTTAATGCGCTTTATAGTTCCCTGATAGGCCGCAGTCTTCACCCATACAAAGTTAATCCCATTAATACTCTCTTTAACAGAAGAAACACCGCTATCATAACGATGAGTTTCTTCCTTAACAAAATGATTATATGAAGAAGCAAAGATCGTAACCTCATGCCCTTTTTTTACAAGCTCATATGCCAAATCATAATGCCGCGTACCACCCACATAAACAGGCGTCGTAGCATAATGATTAAAAATCCAGATGTTCAATATAATCAACCTCTCTTGATTATATTACCATAAAATAGTACCACACAAAAGTAAAGTCGGGTAAAGTCGGGTAAAGTCGGGGACGGTTCTTTACTTTACACTTTTCCCCAAACATTACTCAACCAAAGCTTCCCATTTTCCAATAAAAGCAAAATATTTCTAATATTAAACAGGTAAAAAACTAAATGCGTCGAATTATCAAAAAATAATGATGACTAACCTTCATGATTTTATAAAGAAGGGCGAACACGAATGGATAATACCATAATGATCGTTGATGATCAGACTCTTAATCTACGTTTATTAGAAGAAGTATTGAAGGATTACACAGTTATTCTGGCGAAGGATGGAGAACATGCTCTCCAAATCCTAGAAGGAGATAATTTACCAGACCTTATATTACTTGACGTTCTTATGCCTGGGTTGAGCGGATTTGAAGTGATTAAGAAAATTAAAGACAATGATAAGACAAGAGACATCCCGGTTATCTTCATAACAGGTCTTAAGTCGGTCCAAGATGAAGAAGAAGGCTTAAATCTTGGCGCAATGGATTATATCATGAAGCCTTTTAACCCAGCAATCGTTCGGGCCCGTGTTAGAAACACCTTGCGATTTAGGAATCAACAGAAGATGCTGGAAACTATGGCACATATAGATGGCTTAACTGAAATTTCCAATCGAAGAAATTTTGATGTGATTCTGAATAGAGAATTTAAGAGTGCAGTACGAAATAAAAGATGGCTCTCTCTCATCATGATAGATGTTGATCAGTTTAAACACTATAATGACAGCTATGGTCATGCCAAAGGTGACGTAGCTCTGATAAAAATAGCCAAAACAATTAAATCATGCCTTAAGCGATCGGATGATTATGTTGCAAGATATGGGGGAGAAGAATTTGCCGTTATTCTTCCCGATACTGATGAGATTGGGGGAACGGAAGTCGCAGAAAGTATCCGTCAGGCAATTAATACTATCAAAATGGAACATAAAAAATCAAAAGGGGACCCTTGGCTAACAATAAGTTTGGGCGGGTATAGTTGCATACCGGAACATTCACAAAATGAGCAACGTATTATTGAAAAGGCTGATATTTGCCTCTACAGAGCAAAGAACAACGGTAGAAATTGCGTTGAGTGGGAGCAAAGTGTAAAGTAAAGAACCGTCCCTAACTTTACCTAACTTTAAAGATTGAGGTGGAGAGCAATATGTTACAAGCTAGGTTTCTTCTTTTGTCTTTCATCATTCTTCTGGCTCTGATCTTTCCAGCAAACATCTTCGCAGTAACAGATAATGAAACGGAGAGGCTTTCCGGCAGTAATCGGATGGCCACCATGTATGAGATAGCACTACACCAGTATCCAGATATGGTCGATAATGTTGTACTAGCTTCTGGCTATGGGTTCGCAGATGCCTTGGCAGGCGTTCCTTTTGCCCATCAAAAAAATGCACCTATCTTGCTTGTAGATAAAATTCCAAAAACCAACAGTCATGCAATTCAATATATCACCGACCATCTTCGCACCGATGGCAAGGTATACATACTAGGGGGCTCAGGTGTTATCAGCCTGGAATGTGAAACAATGCTGAAATCTTTAGGCGTTACTCCTGAGAATATTACCAGAATCGCCGGGCCAATCGCTACGAGACCGCTGTAGAAATAGCAAAAAACATGGTGCATGACGGTAGTGAATATTACCTCGTCTCCGGTGTTAACTTTCCCGATGCCTTAAGTGCTTCAGTCCTTGCAGCCACTACTGATTATTACACCGCCGAAGAAGCGGATTATCTAACAAGCGAAGGTACGTCCGTTAAACCAAGCAGGGGCGGAATACCTATCTTACTTTTACCTTCGAATGGAACCATCCCTGACATAATCATCACCTATCTTAATAAAGCACCCCTCGACCCAACTCAGAAGCAAACTCTCCAGGTAATAGGTGGTATAGGTGCAATTCCAGATAAAACACTGCAAGAATTAAATACTAAAGTAACGCAATTAGCATATCAAGGTGTAAAACGTATCAGCGGTAATGATCGTTACGAAACCAATAAAAACCTTGTCCTCCAACAGGACAGATTCGACAAATCCTGGCAGGATAATGGACAAGGCTTGCCTGTGCCTCAGGTTGTTCTCGCTTATGGACAGGATTATCCTGACGCCTTAACGGGAGCAGTTTTGGCAGCCAACCTCAAAGCACCGCTGGTATTGATTAATAAAAATATGCCATCAGCCACCTCAGACATACTCCTTAACTTCTACCAGAGAAACCTTTCTTCCGAGCCAACCGCCACCAACATCATTGTCTTGGGTGGTACAGGTGTAGTATCCCAAGAGACTGTCGTTAAAGCAGATTACTTATTTAACGATGGAAAGATAACGGGAGGAACGCAAGTAAGTACACTAGCCACTGACTTCAATTTCCCTTTCGCAGCAGTCCAAGCATCTAACGCTATCATTTATGTATCAGATACCAATAACCATTTAATCAAGATGATAAAGCCGGATGGAACTGTGACCACATATGCTGGTGAAATAAATGAACTAGATGCCTACGGTATGCCTATCGGAGGCCATGTCGATAGCCAAAGAGCAACAGCCCAGTTCAATTTCCCTAAAGGATTAGCGTTAGATAATAATGGGAATCTCTATATAGCCGATTCCGGTAATGGTGATATCAGAGTGATTGACAATCAAGGAATGGTATCTACCTTAGTCCAAGGTTTAAACCAACCATCTGGTTTAGTTTTCAGCGACAACGGAAATCTCTATGTCACCGAAACTATGAAACACCGGGTGCTTGAAGTAAAAATGGACGGTACTTTTGAAGTCATCGCCGGAGGTAATTATGAAGAAAGAGATGGTTACCTCGAAGGGGCTTTGGCTGATGGCCAAGGAGAAGAAGCTAAGTTTAACGAACCAACCGGACTCGCCCTAGGAGAGGATGGAAGCATCTATGTCTCAGACAGCGGCAACCAAAGAATCAGAATAATTGATACCGATAACAGAGCTACAACCTTAGCAGGCAGTGGGACAGACTTAATCCCCTACACCACCTATATTGAGGGCGATTTCCAAGATGGCAGCCTTCAGACGGCAGCCTTTAACTTTCCTACGGGTATTACCATCGACTCAGATGGAGCAATCTATGTGGCGGATAGTTATAACCACGCCATCAGATTAATCTCCGATGGGCAAGTCACCACCCTAACCGGAACAGGAACATACGGCAAAGATAACGGATACCTGGACCAAGCCCAATTTGATGGACCAAGCCATTTGGAATTCCTAGACAATGGTAACCTGCTTGTAGTTGATCGACTGAATAACCAGCTAAGGGTTATAGAATTTGAGTAGTGGTATAAAGTTAGCGTAAAGTTAGGGACGGTTCTTTACTTTACATTTTGTAAAGTAAAGAACCGTCCCTAACTTTACTCTTGTTATAATTTTAAAACAGCGCTATAATAGATGTATACCCTGCGGGGGTATACATCTATTATTAAAGGATGAACGATATGGAAATGAAAAGTGTACTTAAAAAAATGATATTATGGCCGTCCAAAAACATTGCTCTAGCTATACCAGCAGTATTGTTGTTAGGATTTATAGTCGGACTTATCTTAGATACTTCTTCATTGAAGGTACTCATCTTACCCATCGCTATGTTAATGATCTATCCCACCATGATAGGTTTCAAACCCCAAGAAGTCCTGAACTTCTCTCATGGTCGCTTGATGATTACTATCATAATATTGAACTTTATCGCAATTCCTATAATCGCCTACCTCTTAGGAACAGGATTCCTACTAAGCGATCCCCAACTATTCGCTGGACTGGCCATCACAGCTCTACTACCCACTAGTAACATGACCATTGCCTTCACCATGTTAGCCAAAGGTAACGTACCCGCTGCTATCAAATCGACAACCACAGGCCTACTTCTAGGATCTTTACTTGCTCCTTGGTACCTGCTAGTTATGGTAGGGAAATACGTACCCATCGATATCTTCCTAACCCTAAAAACAATCTCCCTCATCATCATCGTTCCCCTAATCCTAGGGATGATCACCTATTCCTATATCATGAAGAAATACTCCTTGGAGTATTTCAAAAAGACTATCAAACCATATCTTCCTGCTGCCAGCTCCTGGGGAATGATCTTCATCATCTTCATCAGTATCAGCATGAATGCTCCCAGAATCATCTCTAGCCTGAACTTATTTTTAATCGCCCTGCTAGTACAAATCGTATTCTACGGTATCAATTATAGCTTAGCTATCTTTTTCAGCAGAAAAATGTTCAACCCTCAAGACGGCTTAACCCTAGTCTTTTCCACCGCCCTTAGGAATTTATCGATTGCTATAGGGCTAGCAGCAACAGCCTTCGGACCTAATGCCGCACTTATGGTATCTCTGGCATTCTTAATCCAAGGTCAAGCGGCGGCTTTGTTTATCAAGCTTAATAACCGCTATGGGTTGCTTGGCAAATCTGGCTAGACGAAGAAATCACATATCCATCACTTAACTTAATAAGAAAGTATATCTAAGCTTAATAAGTAAGTAATCTAAAAGACCTCACATCTAAATGGTGTGAGGTCTTTTTGTTGTTACAAGTCTTATTTTCTACTTTTATTAATGAAAAATATCCTGAACATGAAGAAGTAACGTATCTCTACAAGAATAATTTCTACTACCATTCAGGAATCATCTCCTCTGTCTCTCAATCCATGCTCTTAGATTAGAAACAGGTAATATTAATTTATCAAAACAAAACCTGACCACAAGAGGTCAGGTTTTAACATGGTGACAGAGGACGTCCTCTGTCACCTCCCTCTAATCCTTTAACGCCTTCACCAACCTAGAATACAAAGGATCCGGTACATCCTTCAACTTACGACCATCTACCCTAAGAATCAAGCTCTCATTCACCTTAAGTTCAAGAGCTAGCTCCCTAGCCGTAA
>JAGXFZ010000079.1 GCA_024637055.1 Gracilibacter sp.
ATGTGTATAAGAGACAGGCTTTGCGCTGGCAACAGATCCTCTTACTTTAATACTACCATCGGCATGTACACGGAAGCCGTCGTTAACACTGCCACCAACCAGCACGTCTCCTGGAAAATCTATACTTCCAGTTTCAAGATTAACATCTTTGCTAACGATATAAGCATTCTCAACTAAATAGGTAAAATCATCAGTCCTTACCGGAATGCCAGCACAGGAAGCCCTTACTTCCATACCGTCTTCAGAGAGATATACATTCTTTATTAATTTAAATTCCGATTTTTTCATTGGTTCTGCAGTCAATATCTCTCCTAGAATATTCATTCCAGGCTTTCCTTCTTGTCCAGGAATTCTTTTGGCTAAGGTTTCGTCTTTCTTGCAAGTTCTCAATTTGGATGCAAAATAATCTATGGCTTGCCCTTGGTTTTCTTCTTGTTTAATAGGTTCTCCAACATAATCTATTATTTTTGCAGGCACAGGTTGGATAGGCATTGTGGCCTCGGCCAGAATAACCTCTCCTTCTCCGGTTACTGTTAATAATTCTGTCCATACATTTGATTTTATTCCATAGTTAATCCCTTTTTCCCCTAACTTCTGACTTAAATTCTCTTCAATCAAATGCTCACTTGAATCAGGCCCCGGTTCCCATTTCAGATGTTCTTCTAAAACTATTTCCTTAGACTTTGATACAATTTCTTCTAATATGTAACGTCCAGTATCTTCTCGTTTAACCTTAGCAACGGCTTTATATTTATCTGGTAACACTTCAATGCTCCATGTTAAGGAATCTTTTCTATGTAAAGGAATGAATTCTAAAACGTCACCTGTTTTAATACTAATTTCTTGTAATAGTTCTTGGCCTTTGAGCACCAAACGCCCGGCAGAAGGAAATGGAACTACTTTTTCGACATCTGCACCAATTTTAATTAAGTACTTTTCCCCATCCCAAGTAACAACTGTGTCTTCGGAGTTTATTTCTTTGTCCACTTCTTCAGGAAGAGTAATTTTTACCTCTTTCATACTCCTACCTCCTTTGCTCACTAAAACCATGTCCCGTATAGGTCTTTAGACCTATTATGACTATCTATTTATATATTAATAAGAAAAGTACTATACTTTAGGATGCTAAATTATAGTACTTTTCTTTATTTTAATGCTGAAAACTCACTTTGTCTAGTATAATTACCATGTTATTTAAATAATTCTGACAATTATTCACTCGTAACTATATTATAACCTCAATATTTTCACCATCGACTGATGACTCGTTAACAGGACCATCATTATTTTCTGTGTCCTCAATCTCGTCCTCTTGGGTCTGAGATGGAATGGCATCATCGGGGGGTCCACTAGATTCATCATCAGACGTATCATTGGAAATGTCAGCAGATGTGTTATCGGATGTGTCTTTTGATGTTTCTTCAGATTCCTCATCTGTATCAGTTGGTTCTTCATCCTCATGACCAGGTGATCTGACTCCATTAGGATCTTTTTTATTACCAGGAACAGTAATATGTGCCTTTATATCAGGATCCAAAAGGTCTATTACCTTGTGATTGACTACTCTGTCGGTTGTTATCCCTAACAGGAGATTTTTGGAAGTCTGCTTAGCTTGTTCAACATTTACCTCCCAGTAACTTATCTCGTCAAAGTCCAAGAAAACACCAGGCAAGGTTTGTGATATAACGTTTGAACTATCAAAGGCAGTTGCAACTTTTGAAAGTTTAAGAATATCAGCAACACTTAAATCTGTTTGAATAGCATCCATCAATTGAGGTACAAGCTTAGGTATCTTTGTCAAAGTACTCACTTGCATCATTTCTTTAGCTACAGCTTTAAGGACGTTTTGCTGGCGAGCTGTTCTGGAAATATCAGCTAGAGAGTCTCCTCGCCAACGGGAATACTGTAGAGCTTGGGAGCCTGTCAGGCGGTGGTCACCTTGCTTCAGGTCTATATAACCATCAGTCTTATCTCCTGTCACCTTATACATATCGCGTTCTACATACATATCAATCCCACCCAGGGTATCAATTATACTTTTGAAACCTTCAAAATTGGTCATGACATAACCATCTAGAGGTATACCTGTGAGCTTGGTAACCTGGTTCATCAACTCAGGGATTCCACTATACATGACGATAGAGTTTATCTTAAGAAAGCGAGAACCGCGAAACTCGACCCTTGTATCTCTAGGGATAGATAATAAGGAGATTAGCTTGGTGTCTGGGTCTACACTAGCAACAATCAGCGTATCGGCGTTAAAGGAGTCGTCTCCCGGTCTAGTATCCGCTCCCATTAAGAGAAAGCTGACTCTATTATCAAGTTTCACAGGTGTCTCAGAGCCACCTATAGGGTTGATAGGATTATAGTTATTATTACTATTATCCTCCTTCCCATAAAACATTAACCCGAAAGCGACTGTTCCTGTTAAAAAGCCTGCAAATAAAATTGATATTATTATTAAAATTTTTTTAATGCTTTTAGTCCTACTATTATTCTTCTTCAAGTCAGCCCACTCCATCGAATTAGATTTATGCTAAATCATTTTTCCATTTTTTATAAAAATTTTACCCGCTTGACCAAGGTATGCCCTACCAATAACTGCCATATCAAGCCCTCTACTCTTAAAACTATTGACTAAGAGCTCAATTCTATTCTCCGGGACGGACAACAAAAGCCCTCCTGAGGTTTGAGCATCTCCGAGAATAATTTTCCAATCAGAATCATAATCACCAGCCAAATATTGTTTTAAATAATCTAGGTTGGCCAAAGTGCCCCCTGGAACCGAACCTTTCTCCAAACAAGCCCAAGCGGATTGAATAACAGGAACCTCACCACAAAAAACCTCTGCATGACAGCCACTTGCTTTCATCATTTCATGTAGATGGCCAAGAAGACCAAACCCTGTTACATCTGTACAGGCATTGACTCCTATTTCTTGGGCTATTATCGATGCTTCTTTATTTAACTGGGACATAATTCTAATAGCCTCAGATTCATCTTCCTGGGCTACTATTCCTCTTTTAATGCCGGTAGTTATTATACCTAGGCCGAGAGGCTTAGTAAGAACTAAATAGTCTTTCGCTTGAGCACTCGCATTGGTTAGTACTTTGTCAGGATGAACCAAACCCGTTACCGCAAGTCCATACTTTGGTTCTGGATCATCAATGGAATGTCCACCAATAATCACAGCTCCAGCTTCTTCAATCTTAGCCTGACCACCTCTTAAGATTTCTGCTAAGATACGTTTATCAAGTTTCCCGATAGGAAAAGAGACAAGATTAAGGGCGGTTATGGGACGCGCTCCCATGGCATAGATGTCACTTAAGGCGTTGGCAGCAGCAATCTGCCCAAAAGAAAAGGGGTCATCAACGACAGGAGTAAAAAAGTCTACTGTTTGTACGATTGCCTGCTCATCATTTAGACGGTAAACCCCCGCATCATCTGACGTTTCTATACCTACAAGCAGATTAGGGTCAGGGATACTATTCGGCAGTTGACACAAAACTTGTGCCAGGTCACTAGGACCAATCTTGCACCCTCAACCAGCTTTGCTGGATAACTGAGTTAATCTTACTTTTTTCTCATCCATTTATTATCCCTCCATTCTTCCAATCCTTAGGTTGGAGGCGTTACATTCAAATCAAGTAATGTTAATTCTATAACTATTACTCTCAGATTATAACAGTAAATTTCAAACCCTTCAATCTCTGGAAAACTTCAGTTGAAAACAATGAGGAGCTGTTGTCAACAGCCCCTTTTTCTCAATCATTTTATTTATTATATATTATTATCTATCCCATTCTGATAGGCAATCTATAATAATTTGATAATCCCCTGGAAGTAATGTTCTAGGGTCTAGTATAACCCAGTCCTTAACAATTCTAGTTAAGATAGGAATGTTACCATGTAAAAGGAATCTTTCAAGCTCAAGTACCGAACCTTCAAGCGGTTTAATAGCACAAACAGAGGATGGTAGGTTAGCCGTCGGTAAAGCTCCGCCTCCAACACAAGAAAATTGTTCTTGTACTTCCACTTGTAGTGCTGATGATAACGCTATGGCCGCTTGTAGTTTTTGAGCCTCCCTCAGAAGATCAGCTTTTTTTAACGAAAGCATCCTCCATATAGGTATCTTATTAATTTCACCTTTTTCATATAACCGTAGTGTTCCTATCAGGGCAGCTAAGCTTAACTTATCTATTCTCAGTGCTCTAGTTAGTTGGTTTTTTTTCAGTTTATCTATTAATTCTTTTTTGCCTAGGATTATACCCGCTTGAGGCCCTCCTAGTAATTTATCACCACTAAAAGTAACCAATGATACTCCCGATTTGATGGCTTCTTGAATGGTCGGTTCTTTGGGGATTCCTAAATCCACCCCATCCAAGAAACTTCCACTCCCCAAATCTTCTACTACAGGAATACCATTACTTTCTCCCAATTCAACTAGTTCTTTCAAACTGACAGCATGATGGAAACCCTCAATGCGATAGTTACTTGTATGAACTTTAAGCAATATAGAAGTATTCTCATTTAAAGCCTCACGATAATCTCGGATCCAAGTCTTATTGGTAGTACCCACCTCGACTAACCTGGCACCCCCTGATTTAATTACATCAGGAATCCGAAATGATCCTCCGACTTCAACCAACTCACCTCGGGAAACTATCACTTCTCTCTGGTTTGCTAAGGTATTCATAATTAGCAGAACTGCTGCCGCATTATTATTTACTACTAAAGCAGCCTCCGCTCCAGTTAGTTCTTGTAGCATAGCCTCAACATGCGTATATCTTACACCTCTGGTTCCTTTTTCTAGATCTAGTTCCAGATTATTATATGAACTTGCTTGTTGGGCAACGTAATCTACAACCTCTGGGGCTAGGATAGCTCTTCCACAGTTCGTATGAAGTACTACCCCGGTTGCGTTAATAACTCTTCTAAGGCTAAGGTCCGTTCCTTTAAGCATATCTTTGACCTCATTAAGAAGCCATTGTTTTAAAAAAAGAGTGAATTCTCTCTCAGGATAATCCCAAAAATCCTCTTCCTTATTATTCGAAGAAATATATTTCGTATTGTTTTTTCCAAGTATATTGTCTCTTGCTTCTTGAAGTACTTTTCTCACAGCCCAAGTGACTTCAGTGTGATTTATATATATATCGTCATCATTTAATAAGAGTTCGTCTACGACTTCATGGACTGCAGGAAGTAAACGGAGTCTTTCCTTCTTGTCGATTGCCAAAAACAACACCCCTAATTCATCATTCTAAGACAAAATACTTACTGAGGATTTGTTTAATTTTTCAAGATTTCGACACACGATTTAGATTAGTATTATTGATATAGCTTCTAAGTATTAATTTATACATTAGAATTGAAGCAAATCTTTAAAGGAGGAAGAATTATGGCATCTTCTTCGGGGGCAATAGTTCTAGACTTAGGTAGTTTTAGGGAAAGCAAAGCAGAAAAGTGCATTTTCTGTAATTGTCCAGAGAACTTATACTTTTTCCGTAAACAAATTGTATGTCTGGAATGCCTACGTAACATACGAGAACTTTATGTAGAGTCCAAGTGAATACATATCTAATAACTATATAAAATCTTTCGTCTAAGATAATAAAGGAAGCTGTTTAGCTTCCTTTAACTCTTTTGCCGATGTTTTTCAAAACTTTAACAGCATTTTCTTCTATTACTAGTTTTCCATGTTCTTTTAGATAAGTCTCTGTCAGTACTATGGATTCCCCAAATTCATCGAGGATAGCTTCAGCAATTTTTTTCTTTCTCGGAGTTCCAAATTTGCTGAGGCTTAGATAGTATTCATCCTCATATTCATACAGAGCGGATTGTAGCTGAGTGTTAGCTGGAAGAAGGTGGACTGCTGACATCACATCCTCAAAGTCAGCAAATACATAAACCCAGTCCTGTTGTGAACAAGTTTTAGACGAGCAAGGTGGAACCTTTTTCTTTTCTCCAAAACTAGTTTGGATGATATGGTTTATCTCAGCTTCGATTTGATCTTCTTGTTTGATAACTGTTATGACAAATTCCTCTTCCGAGGCAACTGTAGCCTGAATCCAGAAAGGTTGATCTAGATTAAAATCGACTTCATCTTTAGCCTTAGAAATTAATTCCCAAAAAAACTGTTCGGTTCTGGCTGAACGCTGAAAAAAGTCTCCGAGAGATATATTGCGGTCTTCAAGTTCGGTAAAGGAGATAAAAATGCGTACCGTATTATCATTTACTTTTAGAATGCGCATAGAATACCACTCTCCTTTCCTTTAACCTAATTTTGGTTAAGATTTTTCTTTAAACTATATTATAACATAAAAAGTCAATATACTAATCCAATATATTCCATATTAACAATTACATCTTATTATATGTTCTTTCAAGCTTGTTAGGTTAAAATAGTGCACCGAACTACATCTTTTTTTATGGGTAGATACTCTATTCTAATTTGGTCATCAAGTTGCAGTTCCTCAAAAATGATTTGATTCACTTTAAAAGCTCGGTATTTGTCACCATCTCTAATACTAATAATATAATCATAACTTTTGGAGTTATGATAAGTATCTATAGAATAGACCACGCCATAGGATATGCCTGGCTGTTCGAGCCAGTCTGGATAACTCTTAGTGAACATATCATGATAGATACCTATAACCATTATGCTGATAGCAATCCTCAGGCTTAGGAACCAGTATCGACGATTTCCAGAGTTCCCTACTCTATCATCACGTAAATTATGCAAAAATCTTAGACCGATAAACATATAAATGACAAAAAGACCGATTAATGCCGGCCAACTTATTTTTAATAGATAAAAATAATAGTCTTTGTTTTCAATCCAAGGGATAACTGTATGCAACATAATCCTTTGACATCCCGCTTCTCCCATTTTTTACACTCTAATATATTCTTACCAGGAAAAGAGAGTTAAAAACAAGTAGGTTAACATAACATAAGACAACTCATAAAGCTTGTCAAGTCAATCTTCAATATTTACCTTGAATATTTACCTTGATTAATCAAGGAGGAGATTTAAATTACTTAGTTCCTTTTCCTCCATTAACTTCTCGGGAATCAATTGAATAATAATTCTATCTGGAAGATTTACAATACCCCCGATGAAGGGAGTTGCAATTAATGGAGGCGGGGGTGACACATCATCAAGAAACCTCACCTCTTTAACTTCATCAACTGCCAGACCTACTAGATTATCCCCAATCTCAACAATAACTGCATAATTGCTAGTTACTTCTGACTTAATACCAAAGCGCCAATGCATGTCAATCAGAGGTATTGCTTCCCCTCTTATTGTAATAAGACCCTTGATATATTCTGGAGCTTTGGGGATAGGGTGTATTTCTGTTGTACTCATAGAAGTTATTTCTTGTACGTCTTCTATAGGAATTCCATATTCTTCATTACCCAAGGAAAAGATTACTGCTTGTAAACTCATCTCGACCTCCTGAGAAACTATTATACCTTACCTATTTCGTTGACTGCTTTCTGTAATAGCGTATCGTTAATTTGAATCATCTTTTGATTGGCAGAATAAGCTCTTGATACCTGAAGCATCTTTACCATTTGAGCGTCAAGATTTACATTTGATTCTTCAACATAGCCTTGATGAATTCTAATCTCATCTCTATTAGCCTCTAGTGGTTGATTATTTGTAGTGTAGAGGTTCGTAATGCCCTCCTTCTGAAGATCCAAGGGAGGTATATCGGCTATTCTGATTCTATCTATAAATTCATGAGTCTCAGAATCAGTAATTGTTCCATTAAGACTTATCTCAAATTTTTCTGGCATTGGGCCGATCGGTCCATTCTCTCCTAAGACCATGTTACCACCTGCGGTCCTGAGCCTGCCTGAAGGGTCGAGTTGAAAATGTCCATTTCTAGTATAACGTTCCCCGTCAATAGTCTGTATGACAAAATAACCTGCTGAGTTTAAAGCAATATCAGTCTTATTCTCAGTTTTACGGAGATCCCCAGGCTCAGCGCTATAGTATTTCCTATCAGCATATACGCCTGTCCCCATTATGCCCAATGTTTCTTTTTCTGAACTTTGTGGGGTGTTAGAAGCTATTCTGCTTACAAGCTGTCTGGGAAACGAGGTAACTCTCTCACTAGCCTGCCTATAACCAGGATTCCTTAAGTTCTCAATATTTTTTTCCATAACTTCGCTTTGTTTATTATTTAGAATCATTGCTGAAGCAGATGTATATAAACCACGGATCAACTATCTCACCGCCCGTCAAAATTTATTCCTTTAGCTTTGTATCACTTGTCTTAGCATATTTATCTGGGATGTGAAAGCTGTCGACAACGCATTATAATGAATGGAATTCTGTGCCAGCTTTGTCATTTCCATATCAATATCGACATTGTTTCCGTCATTACGAAAGGATGTAGAATTATCTTGTACTACGAAATTGCCATTAACTGTTGTAGCAGGAATATGAGCAGCTGTTGTTCTTCTAAGTTGGATATTGCTAAGGTCCTTATCCTTCAGAGCAGCCTGCAACACTTTTTCAAAGTTAACATCTGATCTTTTGAAGTTAGGTGTATCTACATTAGCTATATTGTCTGCCATAACTTTGTTACGCAGGCTTAGTCCGTCCAGCCCACCTTCCAGCAATGTAAATATTCTAGAATCCAACCAATTTGTCATCTTTATCCCCTCATTTGTATAGCTTGTACCATCATTTCATCTTGATCTTTGGCAACCCTTAAGTCAAATTGGTAAGCCCGCTGGGCCTCAATTAATTTGGTCATGGCATTTACAATATCTGTATTGGATCGTTCTAACATTCCACCCATAATAGTGCCAAATCCTTCCGAATCTGCATCCCCCATAATCGCTTCACCCGTAGCAGGTGTAGCAAGGAACAGGTTTCCTCCTATTTGTTCCAAGCCATGGGGATTCTCAAATTTATACAGAGAAATTTTGCCTAAATCTGTAACCTCTTCATCTATTATTCCTCTGATTGTACCATCAGACTTAACACTTATTCCCGATACATTAGACGGTATTTCAGTATATGGTTGTACCAACATACCACTATTTGTTACAAGACTTCCTGACTCATCTGTTTTGAATGAACCTGCCCTGGTATAAGCAATTTGTTCATCTGGAGTTTTGACTTGAAAAAAACCCTCTCCGTATATCGCGATATCAAGTGGCAGATCAGTTTCCACCAATGGCCCCTGCCTAAAGTCAATACGTTGTCCAACATATAAATTACTTTCTAATGTAGGAAACTCTTCGGATCCAGGCACAACCCCACCAAAAAAAGCTTTGGTATTACTTCTTTCCTGTGCATTATAAGTTTCTTCGATAAAAAGTAATCCTTCTTTAAATCCCGGGGTATTAACATTAGCAATATTATTACCAATTATTTCAATGCGGTTCTGAAGAGTCTGGAGATATTCAGCGGAAACCTTCATATACAAAACTCCTTGGTTAATTTCTCTATCAGTTAGTCAAATTCCTGCATTTATTTACCTTTTTTAGACAATATTTATTCTTGTAGAATTAAACTAAATTAGTTGCGCTTAAGGTCGATAAGCTCCTGCAAGATAGTATCGGAAACAGTGATTACTCTGGAGTTAGCCTGAAATCCACGTTGGGTTACGATCATATCCGTAAACTCTTGGGATAGGTCTACATTGGACATTTCAATTGTGTTAGGAACGATATTACCTCTACCATCTTGACCTGCTCCACCTATCTCAGGAACGCCAGAGTTGTTGCTTTCCACGAAAAAGTTATTGCCTTTGGATGCCAATCCGGCATCATTCGCAAACTTGGCTATACCTATCTGATACATCGGTAGGGTAGCAGAAGCTGTTCCATCACTATAGACCCCTGTCAATATACCACTCTGATCAATGCTAAAACTGGTAAGCTTATAGTCAGGAAATCCTGTCGTGTCTGGATGAAGGTCTCCTAGTTTAAAAGAGATATGCCCAGTATCAGTGGACCAATCGTTAGTTCCTGTATCGTACTCATACCCCTGCACTAGTGCCCCAGTCGAAGGATCTACCAGATTTCCGCTTTTATCAAAACCGAAGTTGCCTGTTCTAGTAAAAACAGTATTCCCACCAAGTTTGAGAACAAACATCCCTGGTCCCTGAATCATCATATCCGTATCCTTACCGGTATACTGAGAACTTCCCTGGGTCATTATTTTGTCTACAGAACCCAAAGTGCTTCCCAGCCCAACCATGATCCCATTCGTCCCTCCATAGGCAGGTGGGTCGGCAGGATTGGCTGGTTGATCTGGAGCAGACGCCCCCCGGATAGACTGTCCAAGCATGGTTGCAAAACTAGTTCTTTCTCTTTTGTAACCTCCGGTGTTGACATTAGCTATATTATTACCTATAACATCCATACTAATTTGATGGTTTTTCAAGCCTGTAATGGCTGAATACAATGAACGCATCATAATGGCCTTACCTCCAAATATTTATTATAGAACTTAGACCTCAATCGTGTTAATGCTTTTAGGGACTTTCAGCTGAATCCCGGGTATCGGTCTCCGTTGTATCTGCTAATCCAACTTCGTCATTGGAGTTTATACTTTCCGACTCATCTTGTGTTTCCTCTGTATCTTCAGTTGCTTGAGCTACTTCTTCGGGAATTATCTGAGTACCCGCTTCTCTTACTTCAATAATATTTTCTAAGTTTATCATTTTATCACCAATTGCTACTTGTAAATTATCTCCGTTCCATTTTACCGAGGATATGACACCGCTAACCTGCTGTCCATCTCCACCTATACCAACTGCTTCTTTACCGATCATAGCGGCCCCTTGTACTAGGAGTGACTGGGAAGTGAGCATGGTCATATTTTGGTTTAAATCTTCCACAGATTTCGCTACATTGCTCATCTGTTCCAAGGAACTAAATTGAGCTAGCTGAGCTAAAAACTGACTATCATCTACCGGAGAAAGAGGATCCTGGTTCTTTAGTTGAGCAATGAAAAGCTTAAGGAAATCATCTTTCATCAAAGTTTGACTATTATTGCTCACCTCATCGGAGGAATTACTGTTATATGGTAAAAAGTTTGATCCGCTAACCGTAGTCATATGATCTCCTTCCTTAGGCCTTAAGGTTAATTCTACTGCCGGAACTATTAGCCGACATAGCTGAAACAAATCCCGGATAATAATTCTTTTCTTCATCGGGTAATCTTGAAAGTGAATCTTCTTCTTCGGTATTAAACTCTCTATTTGAACTAAATTGACCACTATCGTTAGATCCCATTTCTAAGGAACCACAGTCTATTCCATTCTGGGAAAGACCATTTCTTAAATCTGTTAAGTTATTCTGTAGGAAAGTAGAGGTCGAACTCTCTGTAGCGTTGATTACCAGATGAACCTGCCCATTTTCTAAGCGCACGGAAACGTTTACTTTACCTAGATCAGCTGGGTGTAGTTGGATAGACAACTCTTTTACTTGGCTATACTCTTGTTTCCGAAGATGACCCATAACCTGGTCCCATACTTTACCTGAAATCAAAGAAGGCATTTCAGGGCTTAATATTGCCTTGTCGGCTACCGGTGAACCATCTAGCTTAGTTACAGTATGTTGTCCAGGGTTAATTAACTGAGGTTCGGGTTTGGTAAGCATTTCATCAGCAGATGCTTTTATACTAGAATTTTTGGGTTCTAATATACCATTCACCTCCGCCACCTTTTTATTATCTAGCTTCTGATCTTCAACGATTACAAAATCAAAAGACCTATTACTATTATCTTTTAACTGTGTTTGAACATTACTTCCTTCAGTGGCTTTAATCACAGAGTCGAGGGACTTCTTGTCTCCCGGCATGATTTCAGATACCTTTACCTGTTCAGTATTCTCTTTACCAAGGCTTTGTTGTTGAGGTTGTTGAGGTATTAAGTAAGAAATCTTGTTAAGCATCTCGCTTAGTACCGGTTTTTGACTATCCGTAAGCTTGATCTGTCCAGATAGTTCTTTTAATAATTCTAGTGTACTTATATATTTATCCAACTCCGCAGGACTGAGAGAAGAAATCTCTCGTGGTATCGAATTTTTAATCCCTTCTAATCCGATATCCTTTAATGGTAAAACAGTATCAAATAATACTTTTTCTAGGTTTGTCTGATTATTCTTTGGTTGAGTATTTGGAGCTGTAATGATCTGCTCAGCTAGATTCCGATGAAGATTGTTCTCTTCTCCAAGAAGACTGACAGTATTCTTCAAAGCTTCAAGCAAATTCTTCTCATCCATGCCACCTTGTACTACAGACAAAGCTATCTGTGACAAAACAGTATTTTTCTGATTCTGTTCACCGTCTAATCCGGAATTGGCATCCTTGCCTGCCGGAACAATGCGCTGAATAATCTGCTGGTACATATTCTGTCCAAGTATATTTTCCGCAGAATTACTCTGGGTGGAAAACAATGATGTTGCAGATGATTCTTCAGCTATTTGTTCTTTCGCCTCTGGCTTTATGCTTAAGATATCACTTAATAGAAGTGAAAAAAGTAATGCGTCCCCTTCGTTTAACCCTTTTTCTTTGCTTTTTTTGCTATCTCCTGAAGTATCGGGGCTCACCAGCGAAAGAACATGAGAAATATCCATCCTATCACCTCCTAGTTAGCTACTACCAACTATATCGAAAAAATCATCCCGTAACTTTAGGGATGATATCAAAACTTCATAGAAAAGGAGCTATTCCTCAGAGAAAATGGAATAACTCCTAGAAAAGATTCTTCTTTTGTCTGCTTAGATAACCTCGTAGTCTCAAAATAGTTTGGGAATGAATCTGGGATATTCTTGATTCAGAGAGATTCATAACTGCAGCTATTTCCTTAAGCGTTAATTCTTCTCTGTAATAAAGAGCGATAACCATTTTTTCCTTTTCAGACAGTTTATCAATTGCAGCCGATAGTACGTTCTTTTGCTCTTCTACCTCTATTTGTCTGTATGCTTCTTGAGAACTATGGTCAACAATCTTATCTACGGGAGAAACGTTGGATTCAGCACCATCTACAGCTGATACATCTTCCAGCGATATAAGTGTCATATGCTGACCTTGCAAAAGAGTTGTGGTCAAATCTTCCTGAGTGACCTCTAGATACTTAGCTACCTCCTGCAGTTCAGGACTTCTTCCTAAATCGCTTTCCAGTTCAGCAAATCCCTGATATACACGTTTTACTTTCTGGCGAGCCGAGTGGGGAACCCAGTCCATTGCTCTTAAGCCATCTATTATAGATCCTCTAATTCTTAAAGTTGCATATGTTTCAAATTTAACCCCACGGGATGGTTCATATTTCTGTAGCGCATCTAATAACCCGAAAACCCCATAACCTATAAGATCATCTTCATCGATATGTGCGGGAAGAGATATTGCCAGTCTACCGGAAATGCGTTTAACTAGAGGCAAATATTTTTCAATATGCTCTTCTGACCAGACTTGTTGATTTGCTGTCGCATACTTTCCGTTATACAAAAGACTCAGCACCTCCTATTCCTGGTTTTCTTGCCATCCCATTCGTCTTACCATCTCAGCTTTAGTTTTATCATCTTCCGGCAGGTCTTTTTTTAGATCTATACGAACTTGTCCGGGAAGGCTTCCGCTTTGAGTCGGTTCCTTATTTTCATCTTCTTCATTCGTATCAGATATGTCCAAATCATCTCCGACCATTACATCTAAAAACTGACTCGACTTCTGCTCTGCTTGTTTTGGTGCAGGAGATATGCTTTGATATAGCGTTAACAAAGCCTGACCCAGAAAATAAATTAAGATAAAAGCCAATGCGGTTCGGAAAATAATATGAAGAAATCCATAACCGTTAAGAATAGAAAACAAGAGAACAATCATCCCTGATACCAAAGCTAATTTATAAAAAAAACTTTCTATCTTTGACCAATTGGGTACAGTCATCAGATCACCTTTTCACCATGGTTAATGGTTTTAATATGTAAATTTCCAGTTTTGATATCAAAATTAATGGTCCTTCCATGAGTTCCACCCACATCATAGGACAGCAATGGTATCTTTGCCTTTTTCAGCTCTTGTTGCACTGCTTCAGCATTGCGTTCGCCAATCTTCAAAAGAGGTGTCTTGCCATTAAATGAGAACATCTGAGCACCTCCAGCCATTTTGGCTTGAAGTCTCAGTCTATTACCTCCTAACCGAGTTAACTCTTGCAACATGATTTCTAAGCAGGTATCAGCATACTTAGCAGCATTACCTTTCATATTATCTCTTGAACTTGGAAGCATGATATGACCCATACTCCCTATCTGAGTATGTAAATCATATACACAAATTCCTATACATGAACCAAGCCCTGCCGTCATTAAAATATCCGGTGTTCTGCCTACTTTATAATCTGCCATCCCAACTAACAATGTTGTACTCATATGCCAAATACTCCAAATATTTTATCCAATGAACCTTCATCAGGTATAAATAAAAACTTACCTTCCATAACATCAACTCCCGACAATTTCGTATCAATAATCAGTACATTATCATCAACCCTACCATCTTCTATGAGAACTGCATCAATCATGGCTCCGATCATATCTACTGCCAGAGCCGGTACCGAAGGCTGAAGTAGAATTCCAGAAAATTGAGTGAGGGCAATAACAAAAGAACTCACCAAAATGTTTCCCACTTCCCGCAAGGCGGATTGAGCCATTTCATCTCCAAAAACATCAGGTGTTTCTTCCATCCAAAGCAAATTTCTAGCTATTTGCTCTGCACTTTCAATAGGAAGAACAAATAGGGCCTTTCCAGATGCCTCTCCTTCCACTTTAAGATATAATGCCACTCTAGTAGCATCCATCTCTCCTAAGGCCTCACTCATCCTTTCAAGCGGAACAAGCCAAACTTTAGGAACAGACATATCTATCCTAGTCTGGAGCATATTAGAAAGTGATGTAGCTGCATGTCCTGATCCGATATTGCCTATTTCTTTTAGTGCTTCAAGTCTAATTGCCGATATCTCCATTGTTAAATCAACCCTTTCTTGCGCCTTTCTCTTTGAACATCAAAGATATAGCGAATAATCTTATCTCTCATATTTTCAGATATCTCGTGGAATTCAGCAGATATACTAAAATCGTTATTTTCTTCTTCCTTTATAGAACGAGTAACCGTAGCGGGTAGTTCTATCTTTTCATCTCCGATTAAAGTTCTGATAATGATAATAGTTTTTTCAGATAAGGAACTTTTTGACTTGAACAATATGCCACCGCCACTTAAATCAATTACATAACCCTTGTTACTTTTACTTAATCCATTATTTTCTAAAACTTGATACTCTAGCGGCGTAACAAGAGGAAGCCTTACATATTGACGTCTTTGTATTTTAGTAATCTTACTCGGAAATTCGATAATTAAGTTGGGTATAGGAGTAGCAATTCTATTGATAATTACACTGGTAAACGAGTAAGCAGAAACTTCATCACAAAAAATGGCTTCTAGATTTGTCCCTTCTCTCAAAGGAACAACAAGCCCTTGAGAGACAGGAACCCCGATAGAAATGATTCTTACTCCCACTTCTTCTATCCTCGTTTTATACCTGCCTTCATATTCACCTTCAGAGATTATAATCTCTACAGATAGTCCTTCAAATAATTTTTCTTGGTATCTCATTGCTATCCATCCCCTTATTTATCAAAAATCTCTACAATAATCTACATACTTTCTAATTCTGATTTACTTTAAGCAGAGAAGTAAGAAACCCTTTAATCCCTCCATTTTGAGTAGGCGGCTGTAAATATATTCCGGTAACATTACTAGCAATCCACTGAATACATTTATAGGCATGACTTGAGGGATGGGAGATGCCGACCGGCTTTTGCTCCATAACTGATTTACCTACCATAGGATCATCATAAATCCATCCTAGTAAGTTTAATGATAGTCCTAGGAATTTTGAGGCTGCATGCTCCAGTCTCTCATAAGCCTGTTTCGCTTCAGTTTCATTCTTAATCCTATTAACTACTATATTTATGTTCAATCTCTCTGCTTGACCCTTTATGGATTTAAGCAGTCCATAGGCATCCGTCATGGAAGGGGGTTCGGGTGTCATTACTACAATAACATCATCTGAAGCACAGATAAAGTTAAGAACGTTATGACCCAGCCCTGCTCCGGTATCAATAAGTAAAATATCAGTAACTTTTTCTAAACGTCCTAAATTGATGAGTACATTCTTAAGCTGTCCTCTATCTAGGTTAGCCAGCTCTATTACCCCTGAAGCACCTGGTAGTACCTTGACGCCCCTGTCCACTGTATAGAGAATCTCTTCAATCCCTTTCTCGCCAGAAAGCAAGTGTTTGATACTATAGCGCGGGGTAATGCCAAATGCCACATCAACATTAGCTAAGCCTAAGTCTCCATCTAATACAATAACACGATAATTTTGTTCAGTAAGGGCCAGGGCCAGATTCACCACCAAGCTAGTTTTGCCCACGCCACCTTTACCGCTGCTTACTGC
>JAGXFZ010000080.1 GCA_024637055.1 Gracilibacter sp.
CGACTTGATTGTGGAATCGCCATGGCTCACATTGAAATAGCTGCCCTTAAAAATGGAGTCATAGGAAAATGGCAATACCTAAACCACCCCGATATCGCACTTTTTAAGTAAGTTGTAAAGTTGGTGTAAAGTTGGGGACGGTTCTTTACTTTACAGATGGACCTCTTCGGAAATAAAATCTCAAGAATTATTTAACAGTTATTAATATCATCGCTTAAGATGTAGTACCCAGTACAGTATCCGAAAAGTAATTGTTTTAGGAGAAAAGATAAATGTATGACTTAACCATAGTCGGTGGTGGACCGGCGGGAGCTACATTAGCCCGACTTCTTGGGAAAGAGTATAAAATTTTATTATTAGAACGAAGAAGATTAGACATGCCTCAGGATGGCCTTAATAAAGTTGGCATAGAAAAATGCTGTGGAGGCTTGATTGCCCCTGACGCTCAAAAAATGCTAGCTAGAATGGGCCTAGGCATTCCCAAAGAAGTCCTGGTCGGACCTCAACTATTTACAGTAAGGACCATTGATGTTCTAAATAAACTTGAAAGATATTACCAAAGGCATTACATAAATATAGACCGAGAAAAATTTGATAGATGGCTTTTTTCCATGGTGCCTGCCCAAGTCGAGGCTCGGTGTGGTGCGAGTTTTAAAACCTTCGAGAGTCTACCTGATGGTGTAAGATTGAAGTATAAGGTGAATGATATAGTATATGAAGCCGATACCAAATACTTAATCGGTGCTGATGGCGCATCCTCCATTATCCGAAAGAGATGCACTCCCAAGAACCAAGCAAAAAAATATATTTCAATCCAAGAATGGTTTAAAACGAATAACAAAACCGCTTATTACTCTGCTATTTTTGACCCGGAGATTACAGATTTCTATTCTTGGACAATACCTAAAGAAGATTACTTAATTATTGGTTCAGCACTTTTACCAGATAAGAATCCGACTCAAAAATTTGACCTTCTTAAACAGAAGCTAAAGGATTATGACTTTGATTTTGGTGAGTGTGTAAAAAGAAATGGTGCTTATATTCTACGACCAGAGAAAACAAAACAAATCTTTCTGGGTTACGGCCGTATTGCGTTAATCGGGGAAGCTGCAGGATGGATAAGTCCTACCTCAGCAGAAGGATTGAGTTATGCTTTCCGCAGTGCATCAGCTCTCGCCCAAATTATGAAAGAAAGCACCGAGTATGATATTGAACACTATTTCACCAAAACTAGGAGTTTAAGATTAAATCTATTAAGCAAAAACTTGAAAGCACCTTTTATGTATAACAACAACTTAAGAAAGCTAGTACTTCAATCAGGACTTATCTCTATGGATATCGACAAATAATTGAAAAATTGATTAGGTACATAGGGAAGTGATCAAAGAGTTGAACACAAAAAACCATAAAATAAAATCATTTCAGCCTGTGATAGATAAGAGTACAAGGGTACTGATTCTCGGCTCTATGCCGGGGGTTGCTTCACTGGAAAGACAAGAATACTATGGAAACATCCGTAATACATTTTGGAAGATAATATTTGAGATATTCAATCAAGAACCGATTCTTAACTATGAACAGAAACTTGGTTTTCTAAGATCCAAAAGGATTGGCCTCTGGGATGTGCTTGCGAGTTGTGAGCGAAAAGGAAGTTTAGACTCTAATATCAGCCTAGGAGTAGTAAACGATCTAGAAACAATATTTTGTATATATCCGAATATTAAGCGGGTATTTTTTAATGGTACTAAAGCTTATGATGTCTTTAAAAAAGAAATTGGTTTTACCCGTTTTGACAATATTGTTTTCAAAAAGTTGCCCTCCACCAGTCCTGCTAATACTTTAAGATATGAGTTTAAGTTGGAAGAATGGAAAGTATTAAACCACTAAAAATTCTATAAAATAACAAAATATACAAATATTCTTATATATCTTATACAAAAACGCCCTCCATAATGGTAAAATTTAGGTGAGACTAAAATACCAATGAGGGCGTTTTTTAAAATCAAGTTAGGGACGGTTCTTTACTTTACAAATTCAAAGGAGGAGAGATATCATGCCAAGACTAGCGAGAGTTAAAGGAACAAATACAACTTATCATATAATAATGAGAGGGAATGAGAAAAAGGATATATTCTTAGATAAAAAAGATAAAACTCGTTTTATCGCAATTTTGATTAAAATGAAAGAAAAATACAATTATCGCTTAGAAGCTTATTGCCTTATGGACAATCATATTCATCTACTAATAAACGATAACGAAAACGATATCTCGCAGATAATGAAAAGCATAAATGTTAGTTATGTCTATTATTTCAACAATACTTATGGGAGAACAGGCCATCTATTTCAGGATCGTTTTATAAGTGAAATAGTAGCAGATGATAGATGTCTCCTAGCAGTCAGTGCTTATATTCATAATAATCCTGTTAAAGCAGGGATAGTAAAAAAGCCGGAAGATTTCCCATGGAGTAGTATGCGAGAGTATATGGGTCAAGAAGCAGGTAACAAAATAACTTATTGCGATAGAATTCTAGGGGTCTGTTCCTCTTCCTATTCCGAAGCCATACCGACGTATTACCAATGCGTAAGGAAATTAGAAAAAACTGAAGGAATCTTCTTGGATATAGAAGAAGATAAAATCGAACTAAGAAGGCAAGAGGGAGATTACATTGAATCGTTCGAAGAGGGAAGAGCAAAAATCAATAACGAGCTAGCTAAACGGGGTTTGAGCATGGAAAATATAAAAACAGACCAAAATTTAAGAAAAGAAATGATGCAAATGCTAAGGAGAAACTCTGCATTAACCTTGAAGGAGATAGGGCAATTATGTGGTGGCTATGCAGAGTCGACGGTAAGCGTAATTTTAAGGGGCAGACCTGTAAAGTAAAGAACCGTCCCCAACTTTACTCAACTTTACTTCGTTACGATGCTCCTTACACAATCTACTACATAATTCACGTCATCTTCTGTGACCCAATAGTTTGTTACAAACCGCATAATTCCGTTTTCTGGGGGATTAATTTTCACTCCTTTATTTAAAAGTTCAACAACTAACCTATCAGGATCATATCCTGTGCCACTCATATCGAAAAAGACCATATTGATTTTAATATCTTCCATAAAAACTTTAATACCTGGTATCTTGGCCAGCTCGGTACCTAGAAGAAGTCCATTCCTGTGATCCTCGTGGAGCCGAAGCGTCATTTTCTGAAGAGCGATCAAGCCTGCTGCTGCTAGTATGCCTACTTGGCGCATCCCTCCGCCCATCAATTTCCTCTTCTTCCTAGCTTTAGCGATAAACTCTTTGCTACCGCAAAGCATAGATCCTACCGGAGCACAAAGACCTTTGGAAAGACAGAACATAACCGAATCAGAGTATTTCGCTATATCTACAGCTTCTACTCCTAAAGCAACGGCTGCATTAAAAATCCTTGCCCCATCCAGATGAATAGGTATACCGGCATTTTGAGAGATATCATATATGTTTTTCATATTTTCCAGTGAAACCACTTGGCCATTAGAGGAAGCATTTTCTACACAAATAAGTCCGGTCGTCGGAAAGTGGATATCTTCTTGCCTAACTCGACATTCAATATCCTCGGGATTAAGTTCACCGTTTACACTGGCTAAAGTTCTAAGATTCACACCAGCGATAACTGAGGCTGCACCGACTTCATGAGCAACTATATGGCAATCTTCACCGAGAAGGACTTCATCACCTCTCTGACAATGAGTAAAGAGAGCCAATTGATTTCCAAAAGTTCCACTTGGTACAAAAAGAGATGACTCCTTACCCAACATCTTCGAAGCGTATTCTTCAAGTTCTAAGACTGTGGGATCATCTCCATAAACATCATCTCCTACTTCCGCCTTATACATAGCATCTCTCATCTCCTGGGTAGGTAGGGTGACGGTATCACTGCGAAGATCTATATAACGCATATCATTTTCTCCTTCCAAAAATATTATTATTCTTCTAATTCTCACGACTGTTCCGTTATTTGCTGCGACCAGCGCATTCTTTTAAACTAGACTCATATAGCCTAGAGTCGCTTTTCAAGGGTTCAAATCTAGACATTGTTACAGAAAAACTTATAACATAAATTTTTTCTAATGACAAGAGAAAATTCTTGCTATATCCTAATAAATATATGTAAAAGCTGTGCCTTGTTATATTCATAGTTGGAATAAAGGAGTAACAGATGAAGAAAGTTATGAAAAGAATAATTGCAATAACAATTATTCTTGGAATCCTTGCCCTACCGTCTATCCTAGTCATCGATAGGTATGTGCAAAATATTGGTTCTAAATATATCGTAGACCCCATCATAGTTCCTGAAGCTGATGCAATCCTTGTCTTGGGGGCTTATGTCTTTCCTGACGGAAGTGTTTCCCATATGCTTAACGACCGATTGACAATAGGGTATGAACTCTATTCACAAGGAAAAGCTCCAAAAATAATTGTCAGCGGTGACCATGGGCAAAAAAATTATGATGAGGTCAACGCCATGAAGGATTTTCTTAAAGACAAAGGCGTACCTGAAGAAGATATATTTATGGACCATGCCGGCTTTAGCACATATGAAAGCCTCTATCGTGCTCGTGATATCTTTAAAGTAAATAAACTTACTATAATAACGCAAGAATACCACCTGAAAAGAGCTGTATTCATCGCCAGGGAACTAGGCCTCCAAGCTCATGGTGTGCCATCAGATATCAGATACTATCTTGTCATGGAACAATACAAACTAAGAGAGATCGCCGCCAGAAACAAAGATTTCTTTTTAGCCAAGATAATAAAACCAAAACCGACTTTTCTCGGCGAAGAAATTCCAGTAAGCGGTGATGGTAGGGTAACGCATGATAAACTCAATCCCAATGAAATTTAATTTTCTCAACCATATAGTCTTAAAAATCTCCTCTATATCATAAGTATAATGTTAGGAAAATAAAGGAGAATTGTTTTAAAAGATGAAAATAGTACTTAAGAAATGTATTCTCAGGGAATGGCGTTGGGAAGATAAGATATCTCTCATTAAGAATGCGAATAACATTAAAGTCGCCGGAATGGTTCGGGACCGCTTTCCTTACCCTTACGACAATGTGGCTGCAGATACCTGGCTAAAAGAGGTTTCTGCGGAAAAAGCTCAGACTAATTTTGCTATAGTTGTAAAGAATAAGGCTGTTGGAGCAATAGGTTTTGAAACCGAGGGAGACATTTTTATTAGGTCAGCCGAATTGGGTTATTGGTTAGGTGAAGGTTACTGGGGGAGAGGGATCATGACGGAAGCCGTCCAAGCTGTGACCGCTTACGCTTTCAGCAATTTTGATTTATGTCGCTTATGGGCGGGAGTATTCTCTAATAACCCTACCTCAGTCAAAGTTTTAGAGAAGAATGATTATGAATTTGAAGGCAGACTTAAAAAAAGTATAACGAAATTTGGTCAAACTCTTGATCAGTTGGTATTCGCTAGAATAATTTAATATATTATAAGAATAACCCGAAAATAAAGTGACGATGCCCCTAACTTAAAAAATATAAAGTAAAGAACCGTCCCTAACTTTACTAACTTTACCCTAACTTTACCTAACTTTAGAAAGAGGTGTGCGCTCGTTGGAAATACCTTTGTTAAATGGTATAGTTGTGATATTTTCTTTGGCCATGGTTGTTATTCTAATATGTCATAAACTTAAGATTCCCTCTGTGGTCGGATACTTGATTACGGGTATACTGGCTGGTCCATATGGATTCAGCCTTATTAATGAAATTCATGAAGTAGAAGTATTAGCGGAGATCGGTATTATACTTCTCTTATTCACTATAGGTATTGAATTTTCTTTAAAAAAGCTCATTGAGCTGAAAAAACCAGTCTTAGTTGGTGGGTCACTTCAGCTTCTACTTACCGGAGGAATCTCTCTTCTATTAGCTATGATGTTTGGACTAAGCCTTAATCAAGCCATTTTTGCTGGTTTTCTCATAACCCTGAGTAGTACAGCAATAGTATTAAAGATTATTCAGGAAAGAGGGGAAATAGACAGCCCTCATGGTAGGGGTTCATTGGGTATTCTAATTTTTCAGGATGTAGCGGTAGTTCCGATGATGCTAATTGTTCCCATCCTAGTAGGAATAGGGGAAGGTGGGAATTTAAGCAATGAACTCATTACGCTGGGTATTAAAGGAATCGTTATTATCATTGCAGTTGTGATAAGTGCTAAATGGGTAATACCTCGCCTGCTTTACTCTATAGTTAAGACGAAAAGTCGAGAGCTTTTCCTTTTAAGCATTGTTTTGATATGTTTTGCTGTTGCTTGGTTTACGTCCAAAGCAGGATTATCGTTGGCTTTGGGAGCATTTCTAGCAGGGCTAATTATCTCCGAATCAGAATACAGTCACGAAGCCTTAGGGAGTGTGCTCCCTTTCAAGGATATTTTCCTGAGCTTCTTCTTTGTTTCCATCGGTATGCTCTTCAATGTCGGATTTCTTTTAGACAATCTTATATTGGTGATCTTAATTACTTTGGGGGTCATCACCCTTAAGGCTCTAGCGGCCACTATATCCGCCATGGTAATAGGTTTTCCTTTAAGAAGTGCTATCTTGGTCGGACTGGCTCTAAGCCAGGTTGGTGAGTTTTCATTCATTCTATCTAGGACAGGAGCCCAACATGGGATGTTCAGCGGAGATTCATATAATCTATTCCTGGCAGTCTCAGTCATTTCAATGGCCCTGACACCATTTATTATTTCTTATTCACCGAAACTGGCGCAAAGAGCCATGTCCTTACCATTCCCAATACGTTTTAAACACGGGTCATATGCGCAAGAACAACAGGAAGATCTCTCAGATACCTTAGAAGACCATATTATTATTATTGGTTATGGTCTTAATGGAAGGAATGTTGCACGGGCGGCTTCCATATCTGAAATCCCCTATGTAATCCTCGAAATGAATCCTGACGTGGTTAAAGAAGAAAGAGATAAAGGAGAACCAATTTATCAAGGAGATGCCTGTCAGGAAGCAGTATTAAAACATTTAGGCATTAAGAAAGCCAAGGTATTGGTTATTGCAATATCTGACCCGGTTGCCGCGCGGGGGATAACAGAGACCGCTAGGCGGTTGAGTAGGAAAGTTTATATTATCGTTAGAACGCGGTATATCAGAGAGCTAGAGCCCCTATGTGAATTGGGGGCTAACGAAGTCATCCCAGAAGAATTTGAAACATCAGTCGAAATATTCTCTAGGGTCTTACACAAATACCTAATACCTAAAGATGAGATAGAAAAGTTCATATTAGAACTGCGCTCTGAAAGTTATGATATGTTAAGGAGCATAAGCAGAAAAACTCATCACTTCCAAAACTTGAAGATGCACATCCCTGATATGGATATAAAATCATTCAGAGTTGGGGAAAAATCTAGCCTTCTCGGAATGGATATGAGCGAGATAGGATTAAGAAAAGACTACGGAGTTACCGTACTTGCAATAAGACGTAACACCGAGTTTATCCTTAACCCCCATGGAGAGATTAAAATAGAACCCAACGATATCCTCATCTTGGTAGGATTACTCGACAAACTAATTGAGATATCCCCATTATTTAATACTGATGAATAACAGTAATCAGCAATCGCACGTCAATTCTGTCGAACAAAACTAACACCCCATGTATCCGGTGTTTCCTCTATCAGCTCTAATGTTATCCATTAGTTGCGTAAAAGTATTAGGCTGGCTGGTGGCATACCAAGAGCCTGAAATTCCCCACGCGTACCAAGGATAACAGGGGAGTGAAGTACATGTAGGACAATCGTAGATAGTACCCCTAGTACTGTTACCACTGCCATCGTAGACATCGACATGTATATACCCACCAACACTCATAAGGTTATGATAAGAAGTACCACTGCGTTTCATAACTTCTATCCGGCGAAACCCCGCGTTATAAGCAGCCTGAGTCGCACGAATAAAAGTACTTCTAGGGATAACTATATCGGCGGCCAACCCGGAAGCATGAGCTCCTGTACCTCGGCGATAACCGCTAGTAACTATAATGGGAACACCGAGAGCATTCCTCATATGTTGGAGTTGCGTTACAAGTTTCCGCATCACCCCATACGGTCGAGCTCCCCCAGGGTTGAACTCTCTCATTCGAAAATTAGTAGCAATAGGCATAGTATCTTGGTAAAAAGAGCACCTACCATTAATCTCCCGAATCAATCCGTATCCAGCTGGAACCCAATTAAGACAACCAGTATCTTGAATACCCAAAATAAACATCTCCTTTATACCATCTAGTTTCTTCTGGAATTTTGATAATCTATGTTATCTTACATATATATGAAGAATAATTTTATACGGTTATTCATTGTGATAAGAGAGGATGTTTATAATGAAAAAGATTCTGGATATCATGAAACAAGATATCTTCGCGCAACATCTTGGAATAAAGATCGTTGAAGCAGGAGAGGGACAAGCTCAGGGAGAGATGTTAGCCGAAGAAAGACACCTCAACAGTTTGGGAATTGTTCATGGAGGAGCAATTTTCTCCTTAGCTGATACAACCTTTGCAGCTGCCTCAAATTCTCATCAAGCGACTGCTGTAGCAG
>JAGXFZ010000081.1 GCA_024637055.1 Gracilibacter sp.
ATCCTCAACCTTTCCCTGGATAAACTGAAAATTAGTTATCTCATTATCTCTAGCATTCTCAATCGCATCCTTAACAGCGTGGGGATTCTCTTCTATACCTATCACCTTGCGGCTTCTTTGAGCCAGCACTAAGGTTATGGTCCCGATTCCACAGTAGAGGTCCCATAGTTCTTCGTTTCCAATAAGTTGGGCATAGCTTAGGACAAGAGAGTAAAGTTTAGCCGTCTGAATAGGGTTGACTTGTAAAAAAGCTCTGGGTGATACCCTAAATCGTATATCATCGATGTGTTCATTGAGGAATTGGGGCCCCGTTCCCCAATAATCAACGTTACCTCTAGGTATGGAAATCGAACAGATATTAGGGGAGAATTCCGGCTCTTGTCTGAGTTCTTTAACCTTTTCATCTAGTTCTCTAGTGTTCTTAACATTTCCATCCAATAATACCAGTGCTTTTCCATGGTTGCTTTGTCGGAAAGTTGCCGTTGTTATTCCAGAACAGCATGGTCCCATTATTTCTTGAAGCTTATCGATGTTATTGTTCATACTTTTACTAAGCAGCAAACAATCTGCAAAACCGACAACTTCATTGGTTTTTTCTTTATGATAGCCAAATCGCCCTTGCTGATCCCTATGCAAAACAGCCTTATTCCTGTAGCGCCACGGTTCTTCCATTGCGATTACAGGTTCTATCTCAACGTTCTGAATTCCACCTATTCTCTGTAAAGCATCTGTAATCCACTGATGTTTCCATTTTAGAGAATACTCATAGTTCATATGTTGAAGACTGCAGCCACCGCATTCCTTAAAAACAGGACAGCTAGGAGTAACCCTTTCTTGGGAAGGATGGGTGATCTCCACAACTTCAGCCCGTTGATAAGTATTCTTGACTTCCAACAACCTTACTTTTCCTTTTTCTCCAGGAAGCATTCCTGTTACAAAGGTAGTTTTGCCATCGATATAGCCTACCCCTGTTCCATCTGAAGCTAACCTGATTATCTCAATCTCGTATTCAGATTGGAAATTTTTCATAAACGCATTACCCTTTCTGCCACCACATTAACAGAATCATTAAAGAGTTCCAAACTCCGTGTGCTATTATCGATGGCCAGAGACTCTTCGTTTTCTCGTACAACCAGGTAAGAACTAAGCCTCCAAGAAGTAACGGAAGGAATCTAATTAAGTCAAAATGCAGGGTAGCGAAAAACAACGCTGTAAGTACGATGCCTCCTCGGCTTCCATATCCTTGACGAAGGGGCGGAAAAATAAGACCGCGAAAAACCAGTTCTTCTTTCAGGGGGACGATTATGCCTCCAAGCAAGAATAGTAAAACTAACTGCCACGTAGAATCTGCTCCACTCACGACTAGGGCAAAACTCTGTGGATCTGGTATTCCGAGATATTCCGCTAATAAGTTTCCGAGTAGACCTACTGAGAGGAATAGAACTATACCTCCAGCAAAACCGATCAAGATATTCTTAAAGTTCAGGTTTACAAGACCCAGGTCAGTAAGTGGTCTTTTCAAAAGTCTAAAGAAAACGATTAAAGCGGTTAAAAACAGCAAGCCTTCACCGAAACCGATCTTCAGGTAATTCATATACCCTTTAAGGCTACCGAGATTACTTGGCGGTCTTAGCCAGCCTAACACGAGTACAATTACGTAAATTATTAGAATCAAGTATAAAGCTTGCCAGAAATTCCACTTCGGGTTTTCCAGTGGCATATTATCATCATGGTTTACTACATCTTCATCTCTCATTATGTATATCTCCGTTTATTTCCTAGTCTAACCATTTATCATGGTTGATCTCCAGTGTTCATCATCATAATTCTCTTTTATCTGTACTATTTCCTTCTAGTATAACATAGCAATCCCATATTTAGCCCATGTATTGGGCTAAATATGGGATTGATGGTAATCTGGAACTTTTAGATTTGCCAATAAGCTTTTTATATTTGGTATCTAGTATATGGACTTTTAAGAAGCAGGAGCACTACCCCTCTGTTTCTCTTTAATAACTCTGGACAGGACCTTACCAAGTTGTTCAAGCTTGTAAGGTTTTGGGATCATGTCGTAAAAGCCATGCCTTTTATAGTTAGATAGTGCATCGTCTGATGAGTAGCCACTGGATACTATAGCCTTAACATTAGGATCAAAGTTAATTAGCTCACCCACAGCCACCTTACCACCCATACCACCGCGAATTGTTAGGTCGGTTATAACAACGTCAAAAGGATGGTCTGAACGAAATTTTTCTTTATATAACTTGACCGCTTCATCACCATCTTTGGCTACCTCCACTTCATAACCAAGAAAAGTCAACATTTTATACGCAGTTTGGCTCACACTTTCCTGATCTTCCATCAATAAGACTTTTCCCTGTCCGAAGATTGGAGTATCTTCTGGGATCTCTTCCTCAACTTGAACACTGGATACAGGAAGAAATAAAGTAAATCTTGCTCCTTTGCCCTGCTCAGATTGTACTGAAATATGCCCGCCATGTTTTTTAATAATAGAGTAACATATCGTAAGCCCAAGGCCACTATGGTCTTCTTTGGTACTAAAATAGGGATCGAATATTTTCTGCAGAATATGATTAGAAATTCCAGCGCCTTCGTCTGTTATGCTTATGGCTACATAATTACCGACTTGAAGTGGCAAAGTAGTGCTCCTGCCGGTAACTACCAGTCCTTCAACACTTATTTTGATTGTTCCGCCTTCCTGCATTGCTTGATCAGCGTTAATTAGTAAGTTGGTAATAACTTGGGTTATTTGCCCTTGGTCTATCTCTACCGCCTGCAGGTCTTCTGTAAATAATAACTCGCAGTTTGCTTTAGACCCACTCAGAGCAAAAGCACTCACTTCTTCAATTAATTTACAAATAGACACAGCTTTGGTCAAAGGGTTTCCGCCCTTAGCAAAGGTTAATAATTGCCCAGTCAAATATCCAGTTTGCTTAAGCCCTTCTTCCATCTCCTGAAGATATGAAAGAACCTTGTCCTCTTCCTTGGTATGTATTTTGGCAAGGGTGAGGTTACCAAGTATTACAGTAAGGTAATTATTAAGGTCATGAGCAATCCCCCCAGCTAAGACCCCTAGGGATTCTAGTTTAGTTGCTTTTTGCAGCTCTTCTTCCATCTGCTTCCGCTCAGTGATATCACGTATTAGCCAGCGCAATTCAACTGTCTTTCCCCTTGAAGAAAATACTTTACTAATGGTTATAGAGACAGGAAAAGCTGGTCGCTTACTAGATTGCATCACAATCTCCCAGTTCTCGTTTTGCACAACAGATTCGTTTTTTATCTCTAACAACTGAGTACGGAATGACATGCGTTCTTCTTCGCAGACAAATAGTGCTAACGGTTTACTAATAAGGAAGGATCTATCCACACCAAAAAGGTTAGTAGCGGCTTTATTGGCTTCGAGAATTATCCCCTCAGTGTCAGTAACCAAATAACCGTCTGGGGCAAAGTCAAACAGTTCTTGATAACGACCTCGCTCCTCTTCAATTTTTAGACGATTTAATGCCATTTCTTCATTCTGTTCAAGTAATTCAATTGTAGTCGTTTGTAATTCGTGAAGAGCAGAATTAAGCTCCGATAAAAGTTTAGAAGTCAATTCTTGAGACGGCAAATCACATTGATTCAAACTTTCCAAACGGTCAAATGCTTTTTGGACTTGATTATGTAAATTCATGGCCAAAGCTCTCCTCTCCGACAAATATTACTAAAAAATTTCATAAATCTTAATTTATAGTTAGGATTCTATAAATATATTCAATATCTATAAAAATAGTCCTTTCTCTAATAAAGGACAAAAATGACTAATAATCTCGAAAAATAATTAAACCTCCTTATAGAGGTTTAATTATCCATATTTTAGGTTAGCAACTTAAGACACCGGCTCCCCATAAATCGGAACCACCCTTGTCCAACCTTTCATTTTTCCATATTTGAGGTATTTGTCGTAATACTCCAATTCTGTATTAAGGAGATCATTCCATAGTTTGCGCAGAGAGTCGTTCCTAATGGTTTCAATTATTGATCTAACGTGAGTGTCTAGAGAAACCAATTTCCAGCTTAAAATATTTCGATACATAAACTTATCCTTTATTGTTTCAGGATCGATAGGAGACATTACTGGTGGTGTAGGCCTATTAGGTAAGGTAACATTAAGCTTTAGCGCTAGTTGTTCAAGCTGGTTAACCTGCTTATTAAGAACATATATTCCATGTTGAAGTATTACTTTAAACTCAGTATCATGAGCAAAATTTAGGAAAAGACCCATAAGTTCAATCTGGTCATATCTTAAATTAATATGATCCCAAATATGAAATGCTTCGGAAGTAGAAAGCTGTTCTTTTTCATGGGGTATAGCAGTCTTGTAAACAGGATACGACTCTTCCCAGCCTTTAATTTTACCGAACTTATAAAGAACATCGAAATCTTCGAAGTGAGTTCTTAAATCTTGGAGGATAACATTCCGTACGTTATCATTGGTACTGGTTGTGCGAACTGCGTGGATTAGAGACATCAGTTCGGCTATGAGGTCATGATATATCTTCTTATAGATATATTCATCCGTAATATCATTAATGCTAGTTGCAAACTTGATGTCTATCGGTGGTTTGTTGGGCATTATGAGACGAAATTTTTTCGCTAACTCCTCTAAGACAGCAATTTGCTTATCAAAATGTTTAATGAAATCGTCTAGAATTTTACCCCAATCTCGGTCATGAACAAAGTTCTTAAACAACTGAACTGTTTCTGTGCTAACATATCTCGCTCTTAGAAGGTTATATATATTGAAAGCTTCTTGGATGTCAATTCTTTCCTGTCCACCCCTAGCTCTTTTGAAAACTGATATTAGGTCCAATGCCTTCCACTCCTTGATGAGAATACTATTTTAGTATAGGTAAAATAACATTTACGTATACATGAAGTGGAATAAGACGTTGAATAAGCACCTAAGAGTTATCAAGCGGGAATCTCTTTATTAGATTGTTGAACTTCATCCAGCGATTTGTCCTTTGCCTCTCCCAACTCCTCTTCTTTATCTAATATGCGTTGTTCCAAAGCCGCTTTCGTTTTACGCAGTTCAGCTTCTAACTCTTTGGATTCAGTGATATTTACAAAGGTAATAACCACACCGTCAATTTTATCCTCTAAAGTTCGGTAAGGCAGAATACGTACGTTAAACCAAGACCCATTATCAGATATAACCTGTTTTTCTACTGTATTTAACGTTTGTAACACTTCTCTAACGTCGTCTGACAATTCAGGATAAAAAAGATCAGATGCGATATCGGTGATTGGTCGACCAGCATCACTCGAAATCAACTTAGAGACCACAGACATTTGGTTAGTAAAGCGCTTCACGCACAACGCGCTATCTAAAAATAAAGTGGCAATTTTCGTGCTGTCCAGTAAATTCTTCATATCGTTATTGGCTAATGATAGCTCATCTAAATTGACTTGTAGTTCATGATTGACCGTCTTTAGCTCTTCATTTAAGGATTGTATTTCTTCTTTGGTTGTAGTCAGTTCTTCATTTGTTGACTGGAGTTCTTCGTTGCTTGATTGCAATTCCTCATTAGTAGATTTAAGTTCTTCATGGGATACCTGCATTTCCGTTCTAGCAACTTCCCACTCTTGGCGAGCTTGTATAAGTCTTCGTTCCAATTCTGCCTCTCGCTGACTACTGGTAGGAGGACGCTCGCTTATCTCAGCAGTTTTTATAACATTAGGGATAACTACGTCCGTAAAGACAATCATTACCATCCCTCGTAGCGCCTCTGGTTCTTTGAGTGGATTGACAGTGATATCTACCCTCTGTGGTCCACCTTCGTTTATAACAGTGGTATTCTTAATAGTGACCGCTTCTTTTTGCCGAAGCGCTTTATAGAATGTTTTACTCAATTCATAATTTAGGCCTTCCCGAGCCATTGCAAAAATATTCCAATTAACCTTGCCAGCTGCAGGTTCCAAATATTTACCAGTCCTCCCTGTAATGTAGAGGATATCACCTTTCGTGTTTACTAACACTGTAGGTGGTGAGTACGATTGTAGAATTAGCTTATCAGCCAACGCCTGAATGTTCTGAACAGCCTCCAGCGGTTGATTAATCGCCGACTGAGTAGGGGCAAATGATGCAGGAAATTCTACATGTTCAATCGGCAATAGCGGTTGGAGTCGCTGATAAAGCCTTGATTTGCGTTCCAGTGGTTGAAAAAGATCGGTAAAGCTCCCCACGGTCTCCGCACTTCCTAGAAATAAAAAGCCGCCAGGATTAAGGCTGTAGTGGAATAGAGGTATGTGCCTTTTCTGAAGTTTTGGTGTCAAGTAGATAAGCAGATTGCGACAAGTCAGTATATCCACCTTAGTAAAAGGCGGATCTTTAATCATATTTTGCTGAGCGAAGATAACCATATCCCGAATGGTCTTGATAACCTGATATCCACGGTCTATCTTGATAAAATATTCACTCAAACGTTCCGATGACATATCTTTTGCGATGTTATCTGAAAAAATACCCTCTCGTGCTTTATCAATAGCGTCACGATTTAGGTCGGTGGCAAAAATCTGCATGGTAAATCTTTGATCAGGTTTTAACTGGTCTAGCACTTCTTTGAATACAATAGCTAGGGAATAAGCCTCCTCGCCAGTGGCACAGCCAGATACCCAGGCTCGAAGCGTATCACTGGGTGCTCGGTTAGCCAAGAGTGTAGGTATAACTTTGTTCTTTATCAATTCCCACTCCGTGGGTTCGCGAAAGAAACTAGTCACACCAATTAGCAATTCCTTAAATAATAATTCCAGTTCCTGAGAATTCTCTTGTAAGAAACGAACGTAGGTAGCGATCTTATTAATTTGGTGAGCATTCATCCGGCGTTCAATCCGACGATATACTGTGTTCTTTTTATAGGAAGAAAAATCATGACCCGTTTGTGATCGTAACAACATCATAATACTATTGACGGAACTCAAAATTTCCTCTGACTCTTTCTGGTCAACCCAACCGCTAAGAGGCTTCTGCTCAAGATAGGAAACAATTCTTAACGGCAAAGTCTCTACTGGCGATACAGCGTCAGCTAAGCCTGCTTCAATGGCACTGCGTGGCATCGCATCATATTTAGCAGAAGAAGGTTCCTGGATAAAGGCCACGCCTCCGTTTTCTTTGATAGCTTTAAGCCCCAATGTTCCGTCGGCCCCCGTGCCGGAGAGGATAACACCGATACCATTCTCCTGTTGGTCATCGGCTAGGGACTGAAAGAATGAATTTATGGGCAGGCGCTGAGTGCCCGGTATATAATCAGAAAGGTGCATAACCTTATGTTGGATAGACATATTTTTGTCAGGCGGAATTACAAAGACGCAGTTCGACTGAACAGATGTGTTCTCATTAACCTGAATTACTTTCATAGTAGTAGCACTCTGGAGCAACTCCACCATCATATCCTTACGTTTTGGCTCCATATGTTGAACAATAATAAAAGCCATACCACTATTCTCAGGCACGTTACTCAAAAAAGATACTAGAGCTTCTAAGCCTCCTGCGGAAGCTCCAATGCCAACGATAGGAAAGTCTTTCATCTTAGCTCCTCCAAGCAGACCAAGCAGACAATGGATTGTCTGGGGACTTGTCTGTTTTGTTTTCTTCTTATTAACACAATATTCTCTTTTTCTTTCTCATTTCCTTCAAGAAACTGCACAAATATACGACTATCTGACATTTAAAGAAGGGGTGCTGCACTGACCAACTTAGTTGGTTTATTGTGCAACAGCCCCTTCTTTACCGTATCAAGATTCTAAATAATAGACTAACCCATAGCTTGGATGATAGACTTAGCCATTTCTTTAGTCCCTGCAGTACCACAGAGGTCGCGTGTCAGTTTTTCTTTCTGACCAAGAACTTCATCTATCCCTTTCATAACCCGCGCTGCCTCTTTGTCAAAGCCCAGATATTTGAGCATTTCCACTCCTGAGAGAGTCATCGCTAATGGATTAGCTATATTTTGACCAGCAATGTCAGGAGCACTTCCATGAATAGCCTCAAAGAGAGCTCCTTCTTCTCCTATATTGGCACCTGGGGCTACGCCAAGCCCACCAACCAGGCCTGCGCAAAGGTCAGAAATTATATCACCATATAGATTGGGTAGAACTAGAACATCGAACTTTTCTGGGAACTGTACGAGATTCATACAAAGAGCATCAACGATTCTATCCTCAAACTCAATATCAGGATAGTCTTGAGCAACTTTCCTGGCACATTCGAGAAAAAGGCCGTCACTGAGCTTCATAATATTGGCTTTGTGTCCTGCTGTGACCTTTTTTCTTCCTTGTTTACGTGCTAACTCAAAGGCATAGCGGCAGATGCGCTCTGATGCTTCCCGGGTAATTATCTTTATGGATTCGGCAGCGTCTCTTCCTACCATATGTTCTATCCCTGCGTATAAGTCTTCAGTATTCTCCCTGACGACAACCATATCAATACCTGTATACCTAGACTCAATACTTTTAAAGTTTTTTATAGGTCTTACATTAGCGTAGAGTGCAAGAGCATTTCTAAGTCCGACGTTTACACTGCGAAAACCTTTACCTACAGGTGTGGTTATCGGACCTTTGAGCCCCACTCTATTCTTACGAAGAGACTCCACAACTGCTTCTGGAAGAGGGTCACCGTATTGGGAGATGGCATTCATTCCTGCCTCCAATACCTCCCACTCAATATCCGCTCCACTTGCTGATATTATATCGACTGTTGCTTGAGTAACTTCGGGCCCAATTCCATCTCCAGGAATCAAAGTAACTTTTCTAGTCATCATTATTTTCCTTTCTAGCTCTTATTTTCATAAAGATCTGTATAGATATAAATTATTTCCTTATCAAAGAGAGAACGCTTCATATCTATGGCTAGAGAACGAACATGCTTTAAAATTTCTTTAGCCTGTTCATCAGATATTTCCCGACCATATTCTTTAAACTTTGATTTGATAGATGCTGTTCCCGAGTGTTTACCAATAACAATTTGACGCTCAAGCCCTACTTCTTCTGGCCGAAATACTTCATAGGTTAAAGGGTTCTTTATGGTAGCATCTGCGTGAATCCCTGATTCATGAGCGAACATATTACTGCCTACGATGGCTTTCCAGGGTGGAAGTAGACGACCTGAAGCCCGAGAAACGTATTCTGATAATTCCACAAAACGCTTTGTGTCAAAATCTAGGTCAATATTTTGAATATGTTTTAAAGCCATCACTACTTCTTCCATAGCAGCATTTCCAGCTCTTTCCCCAAGACCGTTAACTGTAACTCCGATAAATCTAGCACCTGCTCTTACACCAGCAAGGGCATTAGCTGTAGCCATCCCGAAATCATTGTGAGTATGCATCTCTACTTCTACATCAGCACGTTCTATCAAGGTCTTAACTCTCTCATAGGTAACAAAAGGTTCTAGAATCCCAATAGTATCGCAATAGCGGACACGAGTGGCTCCTGCCTTTCTAGCTTCCGTAGCAAATTCCACCAAATAATTCATATCAGCTCTTGAAGCATCTTCTGCATTTACTGATATATAGTCAAAATTCTCTTTGGCATATTCAGTGGCCTTAACCATCATATCAAGGACCGCCCCGCGGGTTGTGTTAAGCTTATGTTTAATATGGATGTCTGAAGTTGAGATCGATATGGCTACGGCATCACAACCACAAGCTATTGAAGCCTCAATATCCCTAATGACAGGACGGTTCCATCCCATGATGCTGGCTTTGAGTCCAAGGTTACAGATAGTTTTTATCGCTTCCAGTTCATTCCCACCCATTACAGGTATCCCAGCCTCAATCTGTTGTACTCCCACTTCATCAAGCATTCTAGCTATTCTTATCTTTTCCTGATTGGAAAAAACAACTCCGGCTGTCTGTTCTCCATCCCTTAAGGTGGTATCAACTATAATTAAACCCTTGTCACTTACTTTGGACATGCTTTCCCTCCTAATAGAAACGCTAAGTTTGGTTTATTCTGAAAGTTTTGCTCTTAGAATTTTGTTCACTAAACCAGGATTAGCCTGTCCTTTAGTTGCTTTCATTACCTGTCCTACCAAGAAACCCAGGGCACTTTCCTTACCCGCTTGATAATCGGCTACTGATTTGGCATTAGCTGATATAACACCCGTGATGATCTTTTCCAATTCTCCCTCATCACTTATTTGAGCCAAACCTTTTTCCTTGACAATAACTTCAGCATCTTTACCAGTATCAAACATCTCCTCGATTACACTTTTAGCTATCTTGCCACTGATCTCTCCTTTTTGTATAAGCTTTAATAGTCCTACAAGTTGTTGGGGTGTAATAGGAGATTCCTCAAAAGAAGAGTTCTTGGCATTCAGTAAACCGCTTAAGTCTCCTGTAACCCAGTTGGCTAAAATCTTGGCATCTGCAAAATTATCCAAAGCTTTATCAAAAAAGTTAGCCATTGGTTTCCAAGAAACTATCACTTTGGCATCGTATTCGGATAAGCCTAAAGACTGAAGCCTCTCTCGTTTAGCGGAAGGGAGCTCAGGTAGGGTCTCCCTTATCTTTTCGATCCAATCCTTGTCTATTACCAGTGGTAATAGGTCTGGTTCTGGGAAATAACGATAATCGTGCGCTTCCTCCTTAGAACGTAGGGATAATGTAATACCTTTCCCTTCATCCCAGGTTCTTGTCTCTTGAACTACCTGCCCACCTTCATCTAGTAATTCCGCCTGACGCTCAATCTCATACTCCATACAACGGCGTACGGAATTAAAAGAGTTTAAGTTCTTGGTCTCCGATCTGATGCCAAACTGTTCGCTCCCTATAGGACGCAGAGAAACATTGATATCAAAGCGTATCGATCCCTGTTCCATCTTACAGTCTGATATCCCGGCATAATCTATAATCTGTATCAACTCTTCCAAATAAGCTAACACTTCATCAATAGATCTCATATCTGGTTCAGACACAATCTCCAGTAGTGGCACTCCCGTGCGGTTGTAATCAACCCCTGAACTAACAGAAGTGGATATCGTCTCTCCACTATGGACAAGTTTGCCAGCATCTTCTTCCATATGGGCCCTCGTTATCCCAATTGTTTTTTTCTGGCCGTTAACACTTATCTCTAACGCTCCCCCCTTACAGATAGGAAGGTCATACTGAGAAGTCTGATAGTTTTTGGGAAGATCAGGGTAATAATAGTTTTTTCTATCAAATTTAGAGAAATCTGCTATCTCACAGTTAAGGGCGAGCCCAGCCTTTATCGCCAAGTTTACAACTTCTTTATTCAAAACCGGTAATACTCCAGGTAGTCCGAGACATACAGGACAAACATGTGTATTCTGTTCCCCTCCGAATTCCGTTGTACAACCACAGAAAATTTTAGTTTTAGTTAACATCTCGACGTGCGTTTCTACTCCACAGACTATTTCATACTTATCACGAAATGTCATCTTAATCCACCTCCCCTAATAAAGCTGGAATAGTCTTATGGTGGTCTGTACTTTGTTCGAAAGCATAAGCCGCTCTGTAAAGTAAGCCTTCGTTAAAGTGTTTGCTAATTAACTGCATTCCAACCGGCATCCCTTCCACAAATCCTGCGGGAATAGAGATAGCAGGTAAGCCTGCGAGGTTAACAGGTATGGTGTAAACATCCCCCATGTACATAGCAAGAGGATCTGATTTTTCTCCCATCTTATATGCAACAGTAGGAGCTGTAGGGGAAATTAGCGCATCAAAGCGTGTAAACACATTATCGAAATCTTCTTTTATAAGGGTACGTACCTTCTGGGCTTTCAAGTAATAAGCATCATAGTAACCTGAACTTAAGGCATACGTTCCTAGCATTATCCGTCTTTTTACTTCTTGACCGAAACCTTCTGCCCTAGTCTTTTTATACATTTCAATCATATCTTCTGCCTCTGCCCGATAGCCATAACTCACCCCATCATAGCGCGCTAGGTTTGAGCTGCATTCCGCCGGGGCTATAATATAGTAAGTCGGCATGGCATATTCCATATGAGGGAGAGAACATTCCTCAATTATCGCACCCATCTTTTCATATATCTGAATGGCTTGGAGGATAATTTTTTCTACTGCTGGGTCAAGTCCTTCACCGAAGAATTCCCGTGGAACACCAATTCTCAATCCTTTTACATTATTTTCTAAAAATTGGGTATAATTTGGTTTAATAAAGGGAATTGAGGTAGAATCCTTAGGGTCATGACCAGCAATAGCATTAAGTACAGTAGCGTTATCACTTACTGTTTTGGTCAAAGGACCTATCTGATCAAGTGAAGAAGCAAATGCTACTAAGCCGTAGCGGGAAACCAATCCATAGGTTGGTTTCAGACCTACTACCCCACAAAAGGCTGCTGGCTGACGTATAGATCCGCCGGTATCCGAACCAAGAGAATAAGGGACTTCTCTAGCTGCTACAGATGAAGCTGAACCGCCGGAAGAACCTCCTGGAACTCTTGTTAAATCCCAAGGATTAGCTGTCGTAAAAAAACCTGAATTTTCAGTAGAAGATCCCATAGCAAATTCATCCATGTTTAACTTGCCAGCCAAGACGGCTCCAGAACCTTTCAATAGTTCTGTAACTGTAGCGTCATAAGGTGGAATGAAGTTTTCAAGGATGCGTGAACCGCAGGTAGTTCCAATCCCTTTAGTGCACATGTTGTCCTTCAGGGCTACAGGTATCCCCTCCAGAATACCAATCTTCTCATTAGCTGCTAATTTCTTATCTGTTGCAGCTGCCTGTTCTAGTGCTACATTCTCTGTTACCGAAATAAATGCTTTTAGATCCGGCTCCTTCTGCTTAATATGTTTTAAGAATATCTTAGTTAATTCCACAGAACTAATTTCTTTATGTATTAGCAGCTTATGCAGCTCGTCTAGAGAACTGTTAATAACTTTCATAAGATTTATGGCTCTCCTTTCAGAATCAATAACTTAGTTACACTATCCTGGGAACTCGAAAATAACCGTCCTCTGCTTCAGGGGCATTACTTAAAGCTTCCTGCTGAGGCAATGACGGTTTTATCTCATCATTACGTAAGACGTTGAACAATTGGACAGCATGAGCTGTTGGAGTTACG
>JAGXFZ010000082.1 GCA_024637055.1 Gracilibacter sp.
CTATACTCCTGATATTTCCCTAACCTCCGAAGAAGGTTTAAGCAGGTCTGATATTGCCAAGTTCGCAGAATTAGATGGGGTGCAAGAAGCCTACGGTAGAATGTTCGGATATGCTAAGACTACCTTTAAGGCAACACGGCTGACTGAAGAATATAAGACTATGATGGATGGTATTGAGGTCCAAGAAAACGGCCTTTTTGTCCCTACGGAAAAATCCTGGTTCATTTCCTATGACCCAAACCAATTCAAGTGGGCAAAAGAGGACTTAATCAACGGAGTGTTGGATGAAAAAGCCTTAGATCAGCAAGACGGAATTATTGCCGTCGTAAATAATTTACGGAATAATGTATCGGCCAGAACAACTGACTTACAGGTGGGTGACAAAGTATATGTGGAGACACCGGCCGGTACTCGGGAGTTAACGGTAATGGGGGTCTTGCGTTCTGTTCCATTTAGTGACTCCGAATTAAACCTGGCAACTTTTATTACCACAGAAAAGTTATTATCTAAATTAACAGGAGTAACAAACTTTGAGGTCATTGACATTCAACTTCAAAGCAAAAACCAGGAGCCGACTGTTCAGGCAATTAAAGATATGGCAGGAGATAAGATGACTTTCTATGATTTCCGCCAAAAAAATGCTGAAGTTGACCAAGCATTCTTAACCATGGCAGTATTCATTTATGGTTTTGTAGCAGTAATAGCTTTGATAAGTATTCTGAATATCTTTAATACCATGACGACTAGTATAGCGGCTAAGACTAGATATTTGGGCGTGATGCGAGCTGTGGGGATGTCGGGAACTCAATTAAACAGAATGGTAGTGGCGGAAGCTATTACTTACAGTCTCATCGGCTGTCTGAGTGGCTCTATCTTGGGAGTAATCCTGCAAAAGTATCTAATCCAAAATTCTCTTTCCCATTTCAAGGTGCCCTGGCACTTTCCTACATCACAGTTAATTCTAATATTAGTAATTACTCTGTTAGTAACAGTTATATCTGTTATAAGTCCGGTTAGACGCATTAAAGAAAAAGGAATTTCTGAAGTTTTGAACTCGTTTTAAAAATAGATTTAAGATTGATTTAAGATAAGAAACAGCTCCATTTAAGGACACCCTGTTAAGCTATTAGCAAGGGTACGGAATGGGGCTGTTTCTCATTTGTATACTAAATTAAGTGGAGGTTTTATTATATGGAAACGTTAGGAAATCATTTTCACAATTGGTTTGGGGTGTTATTCTTTATAATCTTGTACAGTGTGATACTTTTGTTCATGCCGTTTTATAAAAAAATGGATAAAAAGCCAGCTGGAACTTACCTGGCCTTTGTTATCGCTTTTGCCATTGAGATGCATGGTATCCCTTTTAGTATGTATGTCATCTCATGGGTTGTGGGGAAAAACCTTCCAGAAGGTATTCTCTGGGGTCATACATTGGTCTCCTCGATTGGTTTCTGGGGGATGTACATCAATATTATATGTGCTGTTATAGCGTTATTCTTGATTCTAAATGGTTGGTACAACATCTATAAAAAATACTGGTCTAAAGAAACAGGAACAGGTTCACTTGTCAAAACAGGAGTATACAGATATATTCGCCATCCACAGTACTCAGGGCTGTTACTCATGTCCTTTGGTATGATGGCGGAATGGGCAACCTTACCCCTGCTTATCCTGTATCCTGTAATTGTGTATATGTATGTGCGTCTTGCTAAACGAGAGGAGAAAGATATGCTGGTTGAGTTTGGGGATGAGTATAGGGAGTATATGAAAGAAACAAAAATGTTTATTCCTTTTGTTGTGTAAGCAGAGCGAGTGCGTATAAGGGAGAGTGTTTAGATATGCGTAGAAGAAGAGAGTATTATACTGCTAATTTAAGTTTGATAAATAAAAAGATTATTGCGTCCTTGCTTTTCTTCCTTATGATTCTAGGAGGAACTCCGTTAACTGCCTTTGGACTAGAACAAAGCAACGTTTCCCAATACCTCGACAAAACAGTCTCTGTGATGGTTGATGAAAAAGAAGTTAAAGGTGCGGTTGTTGCAGTGGTTAAAAATATGAATATAGAACATAGCCAAGGGTATGGATTTGCCGATGAGGAGCAGGGTATAGCCGCAGATAATGATACTACAGCGTTTCGGATAGGTTCCATATCCAAGACTTTCGTAGCTATCGCAGCACTACAGTTGGTTGAAGAGGGTAGACTGGATATGAATGCTCCCATTACAGAATATCTCGAATCTGATTTTCCTAAGTTTAAATACGATATAACCATACATGAATTGCTCACCCATACCGCAGGTTTCGAAGATATGATATCTGGTATCGCAGTCCATGATCTGAACAATGCTGAACCTCTTGCTTTAAGTGTACGAAAGTACATGCCGGCTCAGGTTTTTGTTCCGGGTGAGGTTGTTTCCTATTCTAACTATGGCATCGCTCTTGCAGCTTATGTGGTGGAGCGAATTTCAGGGCAAGATTTTCACCAGTATGTAGATAATCATGTTTTCAAACCTCTAGGGATGACTGAAACATCATTTGAGCTGGACTATAATGGCGTTGCAGTTTCTAAAGCCTATGCTACAGACGGCCAAGAAACATCCGAACCGTTTATTAACCTTTACCCCGAAGGGTCAGTGGTATCGACAGCGGACAACATGGCCAAGTACATGTTATGGCTAATGGATGATAGTAATAAGATTTTGAATGCTAAGGCAAAGCAACAATTATTCAATCAGCAGCATACAATGTTCGATGAATTTGAGGGGATGGGATATACATGGAGCAGGAAAGAGCATAATGATGTGGTTTATTATGCAAAAAAAGGTGAAACGGTTAATTTCTATTCAAGAATTGTGCTGTATCCCGATCAGAAAACAGGTGTCTTCCTATCTTTTAATACGTATGTAAATGAAGGTAAACTGAATTCTATAATGAGCGAGGTAACCGATTTACTGATAGGAACAGAGAAACAAAATGGTTCGTACACAGGTGAGCAAACAGCAGATCTTAGTGGGTATTATATTACCACTAGATCAAACTTTGAAACCTTGGAAAAGGTTATGAATTTTATGATTCCTAACCGAGTAGTTAATATTTCGGGCAATCTGTCCGACGGATTTAAAATGAATGGTGAAAAGCTTTCAGCAATTGGAGAAAACTATTACAGCACTCCTATAGGAGAATTAAAATATATAGAAAGAGATGGTCGATCATACCTTGCAACTGAGACAGCCACCTCGTATGTCCAGACTCACTGGTACGAGAGTAATGGTATGCAGCGTTCTATCTTTGGATTTTTTACTATCACTTCCCTAATAATGGCGGCTCTCAGTATTTTTAATCTAATCAGGAGGAAAAGATGTAAGATGAATTATTATCTGACGGTATTATCAGTCAGCAATTTAGCTTTATTCACTATTATGTCAGGCTTAATTGTTGTCGGGATTAGTAATTACAATATGTTGGATTTAGCACCTTTCATAAAAATGTGTGGAATGATTATCATAGTTACGAGTTTAAGTGGTGTTTCATATGGAGCATACTTATGGAAGAATAAGATTGTTGCAGCTAAGAAGAATATTCCATTCACTGTTTGGAATATTTCCAGCATACTATTTTGTTTATGGATGGTACAGGTGAATATTGTATAGCCAGACAACAGAGGGACTGGGAATTGTCTTATGTGTATATGAGACGATTTTACTATAATATGGCTTAGCACTAAAATTTGCTGTATACTTAAAAAGTAATAGTTATGAATCACTAATATCTCTAATCAACAAATGCTGAGGAGTTTACCATGAAATTAAAAGAATACCTAACAATTAGTAATTTGTTATATGTCGGTACCGTCCTCTTTGCCCTAGGCGTTTTATTAAAAATAATATTTGACAGGTATTACCTACCAGCAGGAGTTTGTCCGGTCGATAATAGTAGAACGTTGCTTTATGTTGCAATTGCGCTCTTAATTGGTGTTAACCTAGGAACATCTGTCTATAGTTATTGGAAAAATAAACAAACTGAAAAACACTAAAGATAGCCAGAACTTGCTAAGTACTATCGATAGAGGAGAATACGACGTTGTACTTTTTTATTATTAGTTTTATGGTTGCATTTGGAGGACTAAACTATTATGTCGGTCTTTGGGGATGGCAAATATTTGGGAGCAGAATATCTTTTCTTGATATAAAAGCTTACTGGATTGTTTTTGCTATTTTAGTACTAGTCAGTGTTATTGGTCTTGTAAGAATTAAGTTTTTACCGAATATCCTGCGGAGTAGGTTGTATCTTGTTGGTTCTTATTGGATTGCTGCTATGGCCTATATCATCATTATTCTTGTTGCGGTTGACCTTATACGATTTGTAGATAGCTGGGTTGGTTTTTTGCCACAAGTAATAAAGAATAACCCCGATTTTCCATTAAATATGGGGTTGGTGGTTCTTACTTTGCTTTTAATTTTAATGATTTATGGGACGTGGAACGCAAGAAAAATAAAAGTAACGTCTTATGATATCCATATTCCCAAAAAGGCAGGAGCTTTAAGCCAACTTCATATTGCTTTGATATCTGATACCCATCTTGGCACTATAGATGATCAAAGGCATAAGAAAATTATTGATAAGTTAAACAGTTTAAAGCGGGACATTGTCTTGGTTGTCGGAGACATTACAGATGACATAGCTCTCTTTGAAAAATTGGGAATATCAAATGATTTTCGAACAATTAGAAGCACATATGGGATGTATGCATCTTTTGGAAATCATGAGTATATGCAGAAAGATCTTGGTGTAATAATGGATCAGCTTGGACAAGCCGGGATACATGTGCTTCGAGATGTGTATGTTAAAGTGGCAGAAAGTTTTTACTTAATCGGACGAGAAGATAAGTCGTCTCGAATGGTCAGTGGAAAAAAGCGAGAGGCGCTAGAAGAACTGATGCGGGATATGGATCTTAAACTACCCGTTCTTATGCTAGATCATCAGCCCATAGACTTGGAAGAAGCAAATAATGCCGGAGTAGATTTACAATTATCCGGTCATACTCACAAAGGCCAATTTTCCCCATTCAATCTCATCACAAGAAAAATCTTTAAGAAAGATTATGGCTATCTGGAAACAGAAAGTTTACAACTTATTGTGACGAGTGGGGCAGGTACATGGGGACCTCCTATTCGGATAGGAACTTCTTCGGAAGTGGTTCATGTTATTGTAAATTTTGATAAATAGTATAGTGCATTAAGTTTATAGTTTTATGGTAATATTAAAAAAGTAGAATTTTACGAAGGACGTGCAAAGAGAAATATGAACAATAAATGCATACCACCCAAGCAGGGACTTTACGATCCAGCCATGGAACATGATGCGTGTGGAATGGGCTTCGTTGTGAATATCAAAGGTGAGAAGTCTCATGACATTATAGATGAGGCCTTGACAATTCTGGGAAACTTGAACCACAGAGGAGCAAGCGGCGCAGATGAAAGTTCGGGGGACGGATCTGGGATTATGGTACAGATACCCCACGAATTTTTTAAGAGAGAATGTGAAGTTCTAGGTTTTAGTCTGCCAGAAGCAGGCAACTATGGTGTAGGGATGATATTCGCCCACCGCTATGACGATTTCAGGAAAACCCAGATGGAAGTCTTCGAGAAAATAGTTCAAGAGGAAGGCCAGAAAATCCTGGGCTGGAGGGAGGTCCCTATTGATAAAACAAAAATAGGAGAAACAGCAAGAGAAGCTATGCCTGGGTTTATTCAGGTTTTTATCGAAAAGGATTCCTCTACGACAGATTCAATTGACCTTGAGCGAAAGCTCTATATCATTAGAAAAAAAGCTGAAAAAGAAATCGTCCCGATGTGTGAGGATAAAGGAGGCACATTCTATGTGGCCAGCCTTTCTTCCAAAACTATTGTTTATAAAGGGATGCTGACAGCAGA
>JAGXFZ010000083.1 GCA_024637055.1 Gracilibacter sp.
ACCGGCTGACTCATAACTGTGAAATCTTCAATATGACTGGCGAAAGTTATAGACTTAAACATAGAAATACAATTCTTAAAGGTTAGAAAAACAGGTAAAATTATTTGCCAAAATTCAGCCAAAAGTACTTGCCGTTTACAACATTTTAAGTATTAATTTATAGCTAGAATAACTCCCCTCTCTATAACGAATATCCTTTTTATCTTCAAAACACTTCAAGTATTTGCGGTGTTTTCTTATTAATATGGTATTATTCTTCTTATTTCCTTTAATACTTACTATCTTTAGTATATAATTGTAGTAATATCAAAATAGAATTAATTCCAAAAGAAAGGGGCGGTATTATATGACTAAGGAGCTAGATGCCATTAGGCAAGCAATACTTAATGAAGATGAAGGTGCAGCTTTCTATTCAATCGCTGCTGAAAAAACAAGTGATGAAACTTTAAAAGAGGCTTACTCCCACTTAAAGGATGAGGAATTACAACACGGTAAATGGTTACGCTCTCTTTATGAGCGTTTATTACTAAAGGAAGCTTCAGCAAATTCTGAATGGGCTACTCTTGAAGAAATACTATTTAATAAAAATGCAGAAATGAGAAAACAAGGTAAATCTCCTGGTTTATTCGCTCAGGCAGATTCAAAGTTTGAAATTGCCATCACTGATATGGCTGTCTTCGCAGCTGGCGCCCTTATGGAGCAAGCTTCCATCGACTTTTATCAGAAGGCTTCTGCTGAAACTAAGTCTGAAGATGCAAAAAAACTTTATGATGTTCTGGTAGGATGGGAAAATGTTCATCTAAATGAACTAAACGCCATTCATGATGACCTGATGAAGATTTGGTTGGACAAGTATGAATTCACCTATTCGCCTAAACTGTAAGATAATAAAAACTTCACCTACCCAACTGGTATTTTGAAGATATCTCCTCACCCCTAAACTATCTAACACAATTGATGCGTTTAGGGTTTTTTTTAGTTTCTTAGTCTAATAAGCATTACTTTTTACGTCTTCATAAAAGTTGGCTATAGTTGCATTATAATAAGGCAGCACATAGAGAAACCCTAAACCAAATGTCAAAATACCTAGTAAAAACCAACCAATAAAGCTTAGCCAAAGGAAGAATAATCTTGTCTTATGTCCAGACATCATTTTTTTGCTCAAATCTATAGCTTCTAAAGGTTTAAGGCCAGGGTTATCATTCATTATGTAATAGGCCATAGAATATCTTAAAATAGCTATAATTCCTGGAATAATGAGGAGCAAAAACCAAAGAAAGATAAAAATTATAATGAAGATGTTCAGGATAAAGTTTTTCACAAAATATTTAAACCCGCTAAATAGATCAATGAAGGCAGCTTCTTGATTTCTCGATAATTTTAAGAAGTAAGCTGCTAAGCCAAAGTTTATTGGCCCACCAATAATGAATGCTATCAAAGAAGACGAAGAGTTCGAGTCAGTAACCACAGTTTTTATATACTCTCCGTTACGCCATACGTATTCAATAGTTTCTTTTCCAGTATTTCCAGTAAGCGCATCGGTTAGTAACCATGCAAGAACAGAAACAATAATTGCTGTGAGCCATTTTCCATTTAAATTCTCCTTAGCTAAAGCTTTTAGTTCCACATTGCTTTTCATATTACGTCCTCCATTTTTTAACTCACTAATAATGTAGCCCTAATAAGGGCTTGCTAGCCAAACCCTTATCTTCTTTCTAACTGATCAATATTCCTCTTCAACAATATAGCGGTGATCTACCCGCCCCCCGCACAGACTCCCAGCGTACGGATTATAATTCTCATATCCCTTTCTAAATCAATACTATCATTGTAGCATGATTATTCCTGCACACTACAGCACTATAAAAAGAACATCGCTTCTAAAACTCTCCAATACCAAGTTATTTATTTGCACTATATTTCACATATTCGTACATCATCGGGTCTAACCTCCAATATTATTTCGCATTTTCATTGTAACGGGAGAGCTTCTTGCAATTTAGATTTGAAGTCACCAAAAACTTAATTGTTTATTGCTTATAAACTTGTGATACTTATTTAGAAGAAAATCCAGTTGTTGACTCATATCAACGACCTCAGGGTCTACAAGGCTTCTCTTAGCGCCTAATTTATTTAGCTTCTTCCGTAATCTTTCAATTCTATTGAGAAGCTTAAATTCCATTTAAGTTCCTCCTTTTTCAACATCTTTCCTTATAATTTTATTATCAATTCATTATATCAGCAAGAATTTATTTTCCATTATCTAGGGTTATTTTGTCAAACTATAGCGTATTCTCTCATTAATATCAAAAACTGCATGTCTGATTCGGAAATTAGCTAGAATATATAGATTGGATTGTATCTATGCCAACGATACAATCCAATCCCCACTTATCAATATGGATAAATCTAAAGGAAGCATAAAAATAGGTAAAGATGCAGATTTGATTATTTTCGATAATGAATTAAAAATAAACTTGTCCATATCTGGAGGGGAGATAATTTATGAAATGTAAACAGGCGTGCTTACTATGAGAATTATACGAGCAGATAATTATGAAGAAATGAGTAAAAAAGCAGCAGATATAGTAAAAAGCCAGGTTATTTTAAAGCCTGACTGCGTATTAGGTCTAGCTACAGGCGATACCCCGCTTGGTATGTACAGTGAACTTATAAATATGTATGAAAATAAAGAAGTGGATTTTTCGGATGTTACTATTTTTAATTTAGATGAATATTGCAAACTTAACAGAGAAAATGCACAAAGTTATTTCTATTACATGAATCACAATTTTTTCAAATACATAAATGTTAAAAAGAAAAATACACATATTCCAAATGGTAATGCAAAAGACATTGATGAGGAATGTAGAGACTACGAACGACAGATTAAAAATAAGGGCGGCATTGATCTTCAGGTTTTAGGAATAGGAGCTAACGGACATATAGGATTTAATGAGCCGGCTATCAATTTTGAAGCAGAAACTCATCTGGTTAAGCTGGATGAAATGACGATAGAAGCTAATTCCAGATTTTTTAATTCTATAGCTGAAGTCCCTACTTCAGCTATAAGTATGGGAATCAAAACCATAATGCAATCAAGGATGCTAATACTATTGGCGAATGGAGAGGCCAAGGTTGATGCTATATTTAAAACTGCGAAAGGCAAAATAAACCCTAAAGTACCGGCTTCAATTATACAGCTTCATCCTAATGCCACTATAATCGTTGAAAAATATGCCGCAAAACTGTTATAACCAGCTATATACTCCCCTACCTCATTGAATCACTCATTTTATGACCTCAAATGATGAATCGTACACCACCAAGATCAGCTAGGGTGTAATCAAATAGTTCATTATTAGTCTTACTAGACTCATAAAGGGTTTATTTGGCAAGTAAAATTCTCTCTCTATCACCACGACTATCTTGACGTGTGACATTCTTTACTTCAACTTGTTCCCATATGAATTCAGCGAAACCCTATCATATTTGAGTTTCTCATCAGTATGAGGTGGTTTCTTTTCTTCAGGATAGCCAAGTCCAATTATACATTCAACTTGGAGTTCCTCAGGAATACTGAGGAGTTTTTTTAGATATTCATCTGATGATGTATTCTCATCATGTGTTCTGTTTCGTATTTGTACCCAACATGAACCAAGCCCTAAAGATTCGACAAGGAGTTGAGTAAACGTAGCAGCAATCACTGTATCCTCAACCCAAACATCTGACAAGCTACTATCACCGATAAATACAATAGCTAAAGGTGCATTCTTGAGAAAAGAAGACCCGTGATTCCTGGAGACTGAAAGTTTTTCCAGTAATTCCTTATTATCAACAACAATAAACCTTTGAGCATCTAGACTTCTTGATGAGGGTGCTAGCAGGACACCTTTAACTAACTGATCTACCTTTTCTTGTTCTACAGGGATATCATTAAACCTACGAATACTGCGTCTTTTATATAAGAGTTCAAGCATTTTTTACCTCCTTATTTCTCGGTTTACTTCTTGGATGAACAAATCATATAGTTTCTTGGTTATCGGTCCACATAGTCCATTTCCAATTTTAGTGCCGTCAATATCAGATACAGCTAATACCTCTGCGCCAGTATTGGTTATGAAGACTTCATCTGCCTCTTTTAATTGTTCGGTAGTAAAATAATCTTCTTTATAGTTAAAACCATTTTGTTGGATTATTTTGCACAGTACCAATCGTGTAATTCCCGAAAGAATTCTTCCGTCCGTAGGACGGGTTACGATGGTATCTTTAAAAACTGCATAGACATTGCTACTGGCACCTTCGGTAACAATCCCGTCTTTATCAGCTAGGATTGCTTCAAATGCATCGTTTTCCTCTGCTATCTGCTTCGCCAAAATATTTGGCAATAAATTAAGTGATTTAATATGGGGATGGGCCCAGCGATCATCCTTTACGATCACTGTTTTAACTCCATTCTGTCTAAAAGAATCATCAATTGGAGGTAAATATGCCACGAACATGGATAGCGTAGGTTTGGCCTTTGGCAACGATGGATTATTTCTAGGTCCTACACCTCTGGTAATCTGCAGGTAGACTAAAGCATCTTGATATTCGGATTTGGCTACGAGATCATTAATAATCTCTATTGTTTCTTTTCTGCTTAGTTCTGGCTTTATTCTAATTTCTTTCATGCTTCGTTCAAAGCGATCCATATGTTCTTCGACGGAAAAAGGCTGGCCGTTGTATACCTTTAGCGCCTCATAAACTCCGTAACCGAAAAGATACCCATGATCCATAAATGGTACTTTGGCATCGTATAAATCGGTGATTTCTCCATTAACCCAAGCTAATTCCGGCATAATTATCACTCTCTTTTCATTTTTTTCTTCTTACTATTTAAGTTAAATTTATTGAATATATTTCAGATAATACTTTTCTCCGAAGAGAATATCGTATTGCAATAATCGGTAATCATTCTTAGTTTTTTGTAGATGCATTGGCAATTGACCATAAATATTTTTACTGTTATCAATACTAACAGTTTTGTCATATACAGGCAAATGTCTAGATACATGTTTGGTAAATCTGAATAAGTGATTGGAATCTTGGTCTGTGATATCTATAAGGTAAGAACCAAGGTATGAGGCACTAATAGGAGAAATCTCATCACTTAATTTGCTAAAGTCACTATCATAATTAGTCCATATCACGAAAGGAACCGACTTCATTCTAATCGTTTCTTCCGTAGACCACCCGTTTTCGCTTCCTTGAATGAAGCCTGTCTCCTGATAAACAAGGTATTCTTTACCTAGATAAGGTAAATGGTCTCCTAGGAATACTACAACAGTAGGCTTATCAGATTTTGTAAGATGATCGATTAACAATTCCAGAGATTTATCTGCATCTCTCAGACCTTCAGCATATACTTCAAGCATCGATAATCCTTCAGAATCTATATCTCCAGTCACATCAATACTGGTATTATCATAACGGTCATTCGGATATGGGCCGTGATTCTGCATTGTTACAGCAAAAATTAACTGGGATTGGTCCGTACTATCCATTTGTTCGATAATCTTCTGGCTTACTTCAAGATCGCCGATATATTCACCTCGTATTTCAGCCTGAGCAAAATCATCTAGGTGAATGAAACTGTCGAACCCAAGTAAGGAATAAACCACTTCCCTTTCGTAAAACCAACTATGATAAGGATGGATAGCAGTTGTTAAATAATTGTTATCCTTAAATATTCTAGGTAAGGAAGGGATAGATTCTTCAACGTATTGTTGATAGGCGATCGATCCTATGGGTAAAAAAGCCGTACTTAATCCGGTGAGAATTTCAAATTCAACATTGGCTGTACTACCCCCAAATACAGGTGATATCATGGTTCCTACAACGTTTTTATTGCGTAACTCTCTAAAAAACGGTATTGGATCTTGGGAATAAGAAACATTAGGAAGTACTGTAGGATCCCAGAATGCTTCATCCATAATGATAATAACATTGGGATTATTATTACTTATCTCATTACTTAAATAACTAGGGCTTGCTTCCTCAGTTAAATTATATTCTTGAAAGATTCTTTTAATCTCATCTTCTGTATAGTTATGAGGCGCTGTTATTATACCAGTCTCGATATTCATAATAAAACCTAGAAGGAGTCCATTCTGCAAGCTATTCTCACTCTGAACCCAATAAATATGCTCGATATCCATTTTCTTAAAGGCAGTGTTGATAGGTGTATGGCGATAAAAAATAAAACAAGCCATTATTAATACAACTATTAGGAATACAATAATTCTATTCCAATTAGTTAGTTTATAACTTGGTAGTACGAATCTTGTTCCAAAAATAAAAACTATATTTAATAAAACTATGAGGATTAAAGCAATGACTATCTCTCCTGCGATCTTAGGCAGGAGATTAATTGCTTGGTCCACACGGAGCAGGTCCCAGGGTAAAAGCGGATATCCTAAGAACTGTTCTTTCACCATATTGGTTAGAGTGAATATTATTAAAATTGATGTGGAAGATATGACTCCCCAACGCAGAGATCCCAAAAGGGCAATGAAAAAAAAACAAAACAAAGCTACCAGAAAGTAATTAATCAAAAACACATAAAAATAGTCACCTAACCAGATAAATGTTTGAAAAATACTTTCCCTTTGGATAACCTCCAGAATTAATAACTGTATAAAAATGATTAAGGGTAATAGAATTAGCAGATTACCCTTATTAACTTTATGTCCATTCCGATTATGCGCAAAAAAGTCTTTAGCAGATCCTCGGAAGGCCTTCACCATAGAGAACATCAATTATTCTTCTTCCTCCAAGTCTAGTTTTAACCGTAACAATATATTTACTAAGGTCAGTAATTCTACCAATGATTCGCGAATTAGTCCCCAAGGGATTTTTCTTCAGTCTGGTAAGGATTTCTTCTTCATGTTCCTCAGCCACAACACATAAAAATTTTCCCTCGTTGGCCATATATAGCGGATCAAGTCCTAGTATATTACAAAAAGAATCTACTTCAGGGTCGACTGGAATACTACTTTCTTCAATTTCTATAGTTGTACCTGAAACTTCAGCAATCTCGTTGAGAACTGTGGCAAGCCCTCCTCTTGTGATATCCCTCATTACTTTGATGCCTAGATTATCTTTTAGTAGATCTTTGACCATAAAACCAAGGTTAGCACAGTCACTTCTTATCGAATTGGCGATTTCCATCCTTTGTGACATGATAGAAGCTTGATGGTTCCCTAAGCAGCCACTGACTATAATGGCATCACCTTTGGATATGGACTCGATACCAAGAGGAGTTTGGGCCTTTTTAAAACCAAGGCCTGCTGTATTGATATATAAGCCACCGTCTCCTTGTACTACCTTTGTATCGCCGGCAACAATTTGGACTTCGGCTTCCTTGGCAGTATCAGCAAATGATTTAACAACTCTCTCTAGAAGTTCTAGTTTTAATCCTTCTTCTAGAATGAAGCCGACTGTTAAGTATTGAGGCTCTGCACCTCCCATCCAGAGGTCATTAACCGTTCCACAAATAGCTAGCTTGCCGATATCTCCCCCAGGGAATTCTAGAGGTGTAATTACAAACGAATCCGTAGTTAAGGCCAAAGGGTATTCGGAACTAGGTAATATAGCCGAGTCTTCCATCTTATCGAGGTATTGATTGGCTAAGTATTTTTGGAATAGTTCCTTTATTAGTTGCTTAGTAGCGTTTCCCCCACTACCGTGCGCCATAACAATTTTCAATTTACCACCTACTAACATCAAAATACTTGATTACGACATCGTGTTTTTACTTATCTGCGAATCTATACCAAATACCGCAAGTACCTTCAGCTGAAACCATACAAGGGCCTTTGGCCTTTAATGGCGTACATGCATTGCCAAATAATGGACATCCATTGGGATTAATTCTTCCTGTAATAACCTCGCCACATCTACACGAAGATAAAACATGGTCATCAGTTTCTGTTATTAAGCTTAAAGAGCCTGCATCGTATTTTTGATATTCTTGGCGTAAGTAGTATCCTGAGTCATCCATTGTGCCTAATCCCCGCCAATGAGCGGGGCCTGGTTCGAAATATTTATCGATGTAGGTTATCCCAACTTTATTACCTTCAGGCTTAACCATAGAAGGATATAGGTTATGAACTTCATACCTTTGATTACTTACCTGCTTAATTAAATCATAAATGGCGATTAAAACATGTTCTGCCTCAAATCCTGCTACCACAAACGGCTTTTTGTATCTTCTAGCTAAATCCATATACGCCTGAGAGCCAAGTATGGTACTAACATGTCCAGGAGCGATATAGGCATCTATTGTTTGATCGGTTGAACAAATAAAGTCTAAGGCAGGTAAGACCCTACGTAGTGCAGTAAGCATTTTTATATTTGTAATATTGTCTTTTTCCATTTGTTCTATCAGTAAACTATAAGCTGGAATAGTGGTTTCAAATCCTACACTGGCGAGCACATAAGTGTTACCAGGGTTTTCATTAGCTTTCTTAAGTGCTTCTTGTGGTGAATAGATTATTTCTATTCTTGCACCATCAGCCCGGGCATCTCCTAGAGATTGATTTTTTCCCGGCACTTTAATCATATCACCAAAAGTCAGTAGGATAGAGTTTGGTTCATGTGACCATTCTATGGTTTTATCAATATAGGATGATGGGGTGACGCACACTGGGCAACCAGGACCAGATATAAGTTGGATTGCTGGTGAGAGCATACTTCTAATTCCATTCTTAAAGATGCTCGAGGTATGGGTACCGCAGACCTCCATGATTCTGAGCTTATGTCCGTCATAAGTCTTAATCTCTTGGATAATGCTTTCTAGGTTCATTGCAGTGACTCCAATTCTTTAAACAAGTCTAGCAATTCTTGAGCGGCATCTTGCTTCATCACTTCAATAGCACATCCGGCGTGAACCAAGACATAGTCTCCAATTTGAGCATCAACAATACTGAGATTCACTTTTACAACGTTTCCCTGAAAATCGACCTTGCCTATAGTATCCGTAATTTCTATGACTTTCCCTGGAATTGCGACACACATACCTTTTCACCATCCATATTGTATTATTATACTGTTCTTTTATGTTAGTTTAACATAATTATTGCCTTTATGACTATCTGAAAAACCGCAATAGAAAAGCGTGGAAATTATGTTACGGGTTAATCAAATGTTCCACGCTTTTCTTCGCCTTGTTTGTTGAAATACTATTTCTTAGGTCAGATTATTCTCTTTCAACCAAGCCGTTACTTCGCCAAACCCTTGGCCATTTTTAGCATTAACTTCAAAAATCGGAGTGGTTTTATTTAATGCTCTAATCCCCTTATAGAAGAAGTCATCATCAAAATCTACGAATTCTTTTAAATCACATTTAGTTAGCAATATTAAGTCGGCTTTTTCAAAGGCTAGCGGATATTTATATGGCTTATCACTACCCTCCGCTGCAGAGCAGATGAGCATTTTAATATGTTCACCTATCTGAAACTCAGCCGGACAAACTAGGTTGCCAATATTTTCTATGAACAATATTCCTGGTTTATCTATTTTTAATCCTTGTAAAGAGGATTGAATCACCGGGGCATCTAAATGACAGGCACCGTTTGTATTAATCTGAATCGTATCGATTCCTAATTCTTGTAGTTTAACCGCATCGATATCGGATTCAATATCCCCTTCGATAACATAGAATTGTTTATCAGGGTTATTTTGAATTATGCTTATAATACTTGAGGTTTTACCAGCACCTGGAGCGCCCATGACATTAATGACAAAAACGCCGGCATCATTTAGCTTCTTATTGACTTCTTGCGCAATTCTATCGTTCTCATCATGAATATTTTGAACTACTTCGATCTCTTTGCCAGACATATTGCTCACCTCTTTTTAAGTTTCAATTTCGATACTTTTGACATAAAACTCTTTTCCAATTTTCGTTGGTTCACCGTCCTGTCCACATTCAGGGCAGGCGAAGGAAAGCGGTTTCCTAATAAAATCTATCTTACAGACAGGACATCTCCATTTTGCTTTTACATGTTCAACTTCTAAAATAGCACCCTCACAGAGAGTTCCTTTAGAGATTACATCAAAATACATCTGAATAGAGTGACCGATGAATCCAGAGTACTCACCTACAACTAAGGTAATGCGAGTAACTATGAGCGCATCATTTTCCTTCGCTTGGTTGGATGCAATTTGAATTATCTGTTGCGTGATACCATATTCATGCATCTTCTTTCACTACTTCACCTTACTACAGTTTATTTAGTGCTTGCCCAATACGGTTTACCGCTTTTTCGATATTGTCAAGAGAGTTGGCATAGGAAATCCTTAGATATCCTTCTCCATAGCTTCCAAAAGAACTTCCTCCTAGTGTTGCTACTCCAGCTTCGTAGAGAAGATAATCAGCCATTTCTATACTAGGTTTATTAAACTGTTTAATATTAGGGAAGGCATAAAACGCTCCTTTGGGTTTCAGACATGTAACTTTAGATATAGAGTTGAGTCCATCGACAATGCTGTCTCTTCTAATCTTAAATTGTTCCACTCTACTCTTAACTTCCTCCTGAGGGCCAGTCAGAGCCTCAATACAGGCCATTTGGGTAAAACCAGCTAAACAGGAGGTACTATTTGTTACAAGTTTGGAGATATGAAAAGCTAGTTCTTTGGGCATCACCCCGTAACCTGCACGCCATCCTGTCATAGCGTAGGTTTTAGAAAAACCATTAAGAATTATGGTCTTTTCTCTCATACCTGGTAATGATGTAATCGAATGCGATTTGCCCTCATAAACAATATTTTCATATATCTCATCAGAAAGAACTACAATATCTCTATCAGCGATTAAATCGGCAATGTCTTTCAAATCTTGTTGTGTAAGCATCCCTCCGGTAGGGTTTTGGGGTGTATTGATAATCAACATCTTAGTCTTATCAGTGATAAGTTGTTTCAATTCTTCGATGTCCATCCTAAATTCATTTTCTTCACGTAAAGGAATGGGGACAGGTGTTCCTCCGGCGAAATTAATTACAGATTCATAGATTGGAAATCCTGGATTTGGATAAATAACCTCATCTCCTGGATTGACTAGAGATAAGATAGAGTAAAACATTATAGGTTTGCCCCCAGCTGTCATAACTACTTCTTCAGGTTCTACCGTATACCCTCTAGTCCTGCCAATATAATCAGCTATTACTTGTCTGGCCTCACCTATACCAGGGGAAGGAGTATACTTAGTCATACCGGCACGCATACATTCTACGCCTTTTTCTATAACGTTTGATGGGGTAGCAAAATCTGGTTCCCCTATTTCAAGATGAATTATTTCCTTCCCTTGAGCTTCTAAAGCTCTGGCTTTGGCCAACATTTCAAAGGCTGTTTCGCTACCGAGTACATTCATCCGATCTGCAAGCATATTTTTCATTTTTTAACTCTCCATCCTCACTAATTCATTTTATCTAATTTTACCTTAGTTACCCTAACTAATGCAATAATGGTCACATTTTAGAGTCGAGGTTAAAAGAAAGTGTCCCATCTTGGGACACCTCCTTTGTAGGTCAATATTCTTGATTATTATTGTGCTTTAAGTTTAGCAACGAGAGAATCACATAATCTAGTTGGAACTTCTTCATATCCAATAAACTTAGTTGTGAATGATCCCCTTCCTTGGGTCATGGCCTTTAAGTCAATCGTATATCTCATCATCTCTGATTGAGGGACCTGTGCTTTAATAACTTGAGATTTGCCATCAGGCTCCATTCCCAAAACTCTGCCTCTCTTGGTATTGATATCTCCGATCACATCACCCATGAAAGCCTCAGGAACCTTTATTTCTGCTTCTACAATAGGCTCCATGAGTGTAGGGCTAGCCTGTTCAGCACCTTTCTTAAACGCCAGTATAGCTGCTAGCTTAAATGCCATCTCGTTAGAGTCAACGCTGTGATAGGAACCGTCATACAGCGTGAATTTCAGATTGGTCATAGGATAACCTGCCAAGAATCCTTCTGCTGTAGCTTCGCGCAGACCCTTCTCTACTGCCGGAAAGAAGTTCCTGGGAACTGCTCCTCCGAAAACTTTCTCGGTAAACTCGAATTCTGATTCTGGGTTTGGCTCCATCTTAATCCAGACATGACCATATTGTCCTGCTCCGCCACTCTGTTTCTTATGTTTTCCTTCTACTTGCACGAGCTTTTTGATGGTCTCTCTGTATGGGACTCTGGGAACCTCCATCTCCACGGCAACTCCGAATTTCCTTGCTAGTTTCTCACTGACTACATCAAGCTGCATATCTCCCATGCCCATAAGAATGGTTTGCTTGGTTTCCATATTTTTGCTGAGCCTGATGGTTGGGTCCTCATCTGCCAAGCGAGCCAGGGAAGAACCTAGTTTATCTTCGTCACCTTTGCTCTTAGGCCTAATAGAAACAGGCAGGCAAGGTTGAGGGAAGTTTATGCCATCAAGTTGAATTATTTTATCTTTGGCACAAAACGTATCGGCGGTTTTTGTTACCTGTAGTTTAGCTGTTACTGCGATATCCCCAGGCTGGACATTCGGCGTGTTATCCTGCGTCTTTCCTTTCAGGAAGAATACCTGACCCAACTTCTCCTCAACCTCTCTGGTTGAGTTATATACCAAGGAGTCGCCAGCGAAAGTACCGCCATATACTCTAAAGAACGTCATTTTTCCGAGGAAGGGGTCAGCCAGTGTTTTGAAGACTAGAGCTGCTTTCTCTGCAACAGGGGTTGGGGCAGGAACATAATCAGCCACATATTGAATCAATTCTTTCACACCGATATTCTTTTCTGTCGATCCGAAAAGCACCGGTACAATCATGTTTTGTGCAATCGCTTTTTGGGTTATGGTTTTTAAGTCATTATCATCAAGGGTTTCCCCTTCAAGGTATTTCATAAGCACTTCATCGTCAGCTTCTGCGGTAGCTTCGGCAAGACCTTCCTTGAGTATTTCTATATCTTCTTTATACTTCTCTGGAATATCACTTTGGAACATATCGATAACGCCCTCGAAGTTTTCTTCTTTACCTACAGGAATCTGCATTTGTACAAATCTTGTATTAGGATAGGTAACTTTTATTTGTTCTAGAATTTTTTCATAATCTGTATTTTCTCTATCGAGCTTATTAATAAAAAGGGTTCTTGGAAGATCTCTTTCATCCATTAAGTCCCAGATAATTTCAGCCTGAACTTCTAATCCCCCAGCTGCACAAAGAACCAAGACGCCACTCTCTACAACACGTAGAGCACTGATAACTTCACCTATAAAGTCAGAGTAACCAGGAGTATCTAATACATTAACCTTTACACCTTGGTGTTCAATTGGAATCAGAGAAGTACTTATAGATAATTGACGTTGGGTTTCCTCCTGGAGATAATCCGAAACGGTGTTGCCATCGGTTACCTTACCAATACGGGTTACAGCACCTGCGTTGTACAATAGTGTTTCAGCTAGTGAAGTTTTTCCAGCTCCGCCATGTCCTACAAGACAAATATTACGAATATTGTTGGTTTCGTAACTCTTCAAGTAAATCTCCCCTTTGTTATTTATTAAATAAGCATTCAGAAAATTTATATTATTATAACATTACTTAATTTAATAGGGTTTTGTCAAATTCTTTTTTTAAAAATCTGCAATAAATTACTGATAGAGCATGAGCTTATTTCCTGGTGCATAAGTTGAATATGAAATGACTATTTCTCAACTTGTTTATCAGGGAGGTTTTTATGCCAAAAAACGGTCTGCTTTACGGAGCGATTATTCTATTTGCGGCAAACCTCATTAATCGTATTCTTGGATTCATATATCAATACCTCATAATGCGTTATGTAGGTAGTGAAGCGTATGGACTCTTTTATATGGTATTCCCAGTTTATATGACTGCTTTAGTTTTAACAACAGCCGGTATACCTCTAGCTATATCTAAACTGGTATCTGAGAAAGTATCTATGGGTCGTTACGGTGAGGCACATAAAGTCTTTAGAGTTGCTTTTATGATGCTCTTTATATCAGGATTCATAGTTTCTTTAGCGCTTTATGTTAATATTCCTTTTATTGTGGATAAATTCTTTTCAGATCCACGGATATTAACTGTTTTTAAAATATGTATCCCTTCTGTCTTCATCGTTTCCATAGCCTCTGCCTTCAGAGGATACTTTCAAGGTCTGCAAAATATGATCCCTTCTGCTATCAGTCAAATATTCGAACAGATACTCAGAGTTACGCTTGGGTTTGCACTTTCCTTTAAACTACTTAACTATGGGGTGGAATGGGCAGCAGCAGGGCTAGCAGTAGGAATGCTAGCCGGAGAGATATTAGGTTTATTCGTCATTAGTATTCATTACCTGAGGTACAAGAGCCAAATTCCTGCAAGCAAATCCAGTAATGAATCGACAAGAAGTATTCTTACGAATCTGTTAGGGCTTTCTTTGCCTGTTACAGGTAGCCGCTTGATGTCCACAGGTTTGTCAGCACTTGATGCTATCATTATACCTCGACAACTACAGTTAGCTGGCTATACGTCTAGCAGTGCTGCTTCACTCTTTGGACAATTTAGTGGTACAGCTTTAACTCTTCTAACGTTTCCTAGTGTTTTTACTTTTGCTTTAGCAACATCACTTGTTCCTGCTATATCTGAAGCCATTAGTAGGAACGATTATAAGCTTGCTGAGAATAGATGCTTAGACGCCCTCCGCTATACGATTATTCTTGGATTGCCATGTGTCCTTATTTTATTCTATTTTGCAGATCCCTTAACCAAGTTATTTAATAGCGCTGAGATTGCTCCTGTCTTAAGGGTTTTAGCCATAGGTGGACTTTTTGCTTATATTCAACAAACAACTACCGGAATCCTACAAGGTTTAGGCAGGACATCTCTTCCATTATTACATTCCGCCATAAGTGCTGCCTTCCGCTTGCCACTTCTAATCCATGTAACGAGTATTCCTACATGGGGTTTAGTTGGTAGTGCATGGATATATGTACTAAGCTTTTTCTTTATAGCTGTCTTAAATATGATGGCTATAAAACGTTGTATAAAACTCACTTATGAAGTAAAAAATCTTGTTCTCCAACCATTCATAGCTGGACTTGGTATGGTGATTCTATTTAGGATAATATCTCAATTTACTGCATTATCTTTACTTTCGTGCATCGTATCTACTTTCGTAGGTTTTATCGTCTATTTTGCAATCTTATTTCTTAACGGCGGCATTAGCAAAACAGATTTAAGAAAGATTCCGTATATCAATAGACTTATTAAATAAAATATTTGTGTATTACTTAGTGAACCAATGACACAAATTATGTAAGCTGCATCGCAGCATGCACGACAAGCGGAGCAGGTAGCCCAAGACCACAATACTATCTGCACCGTAGCATGCACGGCAAGCGGAGCACGGATGCGGAGCGCGGCAGTTTACCGCTCCTTGCCATCCATGGCACTACGGTACTTGTCCATCCGTGGACTTTACGCCAGGAGGGCGTTATTGCCGAAAAGTGCTTGCTGCGTTGCAGCTCTCACCTCGAATGGAGCGGTGAACGGGTAATGCGCAAATATTTGATACTAATAACAAATGAAAAGGATTTTTGTTATCCAAACCACTTACGGATACTCGTACCCCAATGCCAATAAGTTAATATAAACAATCCAGCCCCTATAAGTACTAAAAGGATCTTATACATAAAATATACCTTGACCACTGATAAAATAAAAACAAAGAAAGCAAGTAAAGCAGGAATTGCTAGAATTATTTTATAGTTAGTTTTTTCACCTTTCTTACGAGAAAAGACGAAAAATATTAAGAATAAGAAAAAGTAAAAAATGAATATACCAAATTCCATTTTAATAGTCTCCATGATTCATTAGGATTTTCAGGTCTTCAAGCCTTTTATAATCTGTTAAATCGCCATGTAAAGGTGTGATAGAAATATACCCTTGGTTAATTGCCTGTAAGTCAGTATCTTGCTCATCCTCATAAATCAGTTTACCTGTAATCCAATAGTATTCTTTGCCGAGAGGAGCAGTGCGATTTTCATACGCGTTATCGTATACTGATTTTCCAAGTTTGGTGATTCTGAAACCGTTCCAGCCGTCTTGTTCAATTCCAGGTATGTTGATGTTTAATAACCCATCTTTATAATGAATTATTTTATCTTCCCTATCTATCATGCCCTTAATATATTTAGCCGTAGGCAAATAATCATCATAATCACTGGATGCTAGAGAAACTGCTAAAGAAGGAATTCCTAGTAATGCCCCTTCCATAGCCGCTGCCACAGTTCCAGAATAGAATACGTCGGTTCCGAGATTAGGCCCGCCATTGATACCTGATATCAGTAAATCAGGTTTAAATGGCAGTATATCACCTTGAAGTGCTAGTTTTACACAATCGGTTGGTGTGCCGTTAATGGCAAAACCAATGTCATTATTTTCCAACTCATGACTAGTCGTAAATAAGGGTTTATGCAATGTAATAGACCGCCCCGCAGCAGACCGTTGTCTTTCGGGTGCTACTATATAGATTTGGTGTTTTTGGTCTGAAGCTAAAGTCTTGTATAGTGTTTTGATTCCTGGAGCAAAAAAACCATCATCGTTAGTCAATATTATTTTCATAAAAGAAACCTACCTCCGATATTTAACTTCGTGGTCAAACCTTATCTTCTAGATATAAGAGAAAATGCTTCTGCCCTAGTAGCAGGGTTAGTCTGAAAAATACCTCGTACAGCTGAAGTTATTGTCTGTGACCCGGGCGTTTTTATACCTCTGATAGTCATACACATATGTTCGGCTTCAATAACTACCAGAACTCCACGAGCATTAAGCGTGTCATTAATCGTATCTGCTATTTGACTAGTCAAACGTTCCTGTAGTTGTGGTCTTCTGGCATAAGACTCCACCACTCTCGCTAACTTGGACAATCCAGTAACTTTACCATTACGCGGTATATAGGCAACATGTGCTTTGCCAACAAATGGTAGGAGATGGTGTTCACACATAGAATAAATTGGAATATCTTTAACGATGACCATTTCTTCGTGATTCTCTGAAAACTGTACGGTTAGATTCGTACTGGGATCTACGTGGAGTCCAGCAAATGCTTCCTTATAAAACTTTGCTACCCTCTTAGGGGTATCTTTAAGACCTTCTCTTTGAGGATCTTCCCCGATTGCTTCCAGAATCATCTCTACAGCATGTTCAATTTTATTCAAATCAATTGACATAATACCATCTCCAATTTTCAGATTACTTTATCCGATAGTAACCGCCTCTAAATAGCAAAATATATCTTTATTTTAAAATAGTTCACTATGATGTATTCTACCATTGATAGAGCGTATATCCAAATATTTGATCTTAAATATAAAAGCAATTAAAAGGGAGTATCGCTAGCTACTTAAAAAGTAGTTTTGCAACACTCCCATAAAATTAGGCTCTCTTACTTTATGTTTATATTTGTGCATTGCTAAACAAACTGCAAAGCAGCGCCCACTATTGATCCAGATCCTATAAATAAGTATCTAATTCGCTAAACCCAAAGATTCATTAAAACAATCAACAGCCTTGTTGTGATCCGCAAGTTGTTCGTACACATTTCCTAGAACTGTCCAGGCATTTTTATTATCTTTATCTAAGTAAGTAAGTTGTTCCAAAACTTTTTTTGCTTCTTCGAACATTCCCGATTTAGCATAACAAACTCCTAAATTGTACAATCCTATCTTATCGTCGGGGTTGATAACGAGTGCTCTATTTAGTAAATCAATAGCCTTTCTATTACGCCCTAATTTATTAGAGATGTACCCAAAGTTATTTAGAAGTATAGGATCGTTACAGTTTAATGTATATGCCCTTTGCAGCAACCTATAAGATTGATCACTTTTGCCTAGCTTATGATAGACGCTAGCTAAATTACATAAGGCATCAAAATCATCAGGAACATTTTTTAGTACTCTTTGTAATAATTTTTGAGCTTTTTTTAACTGCCCTGTTGTAGCATAACAATAAGATAGCCTTGTTAAAAGTTGCATCCTGCCACCATATTTAACTGCTTTATGGAAACAGTTGGCTGCAGCGTTAATCTGATTATTCTTAAGGAGCATCTCTCCTTTCATTTCCCAGTAGTTTGGATTAAATGGTTTTAGTTTACAACAACCACTAAAGCAGTTTAATGCTTCTTTATATTCACCATGAAATTGATAGATGGTACCTAGACGATAAATCGATTCAGCTTCGCCTGGTGAAGATCTCAATGATTGGTTAAGGCACTTGGTTGCTTGTTCCCACGCACCGAGTTCCAGGAAACAATCTGCTTGTAAATTAAAATATTGGCTGTTATTTGGTTGTAATTGGAGTGCATACTCGACATGTTTCAAAGCTTCTTCCACTAAACCTTGTCCATGTAGACATCGTGCCAATAAATAGTAAATTTCGGCAAGCTGATCAGATCTATAATTATGTTCTAGCATAGTCTCTAAGTAAACTCGGGCCTCCGTAAATACTTGAATATCAATTAGTTTGTTAATTTCGGCTAAACTAGCTCTACCTGAACTTTCTTTTTTTTCTATAATGGTTATTAGTTCCTCCATAGCTTGATTATTATTGCCTTTATACAAGAGCCAGTCTACTTTCATTCTTTTAAAGATACTATATTTATTTCTTATAGATATTTTATTTTGTAAAGCTCTTGATGTATCTACCATAATTAACAACTCCCTTGGTTTTTTCATATTACACCAAGTATTCTGTTAATTACCTTATTTTACCTTTTAAATATGCGTTAATTCAGTCACCAAATATATCTAAGTTTCCATAGATATAATTATTTTTCGTTTTTTATCTGCAAAAAACATGTATAATAGAACTATATCTAAAAGTTATCAGTATAAAAACTATTAAGAGGGAATTTATGTCAGCACAAATCAGATTGCCTTTATTTACGTCTATAATATTTGTATTAATATTTATTTCAGGTTGTAGTATTTTGCCGTTTAATAAAGATGTGGAGGAAACAATATCCAATCTTTCGGCAGATTCTATCTTATTAAATACTGATGAAATAAGGCCGCAAACAGTTGGTCTTATTGAAAATGCCCAAGAGGCGATTTTCATCCAATTATCTGCTTTGGATGACCCCAAAATCCTTAATTTGCTCATGAAAAGATCAGAAGAGGGTTTAGATATTAGAATTCTCCTCGATCGATGGCAGCGTGATAATTCATCGACAATCAGAATACTTAAAAATAATAATGTATCCGTCCAATATTATCCTGCTCAAAAAGGTCAATACCAAAACGTACGCTATATGGTAGTGGACTATAGCATTGCAATGTTTTATGGAGACGATTGGACTAATAAAGGCTTTGGTTCAGACACTATTACTGTGAAGCTTACTGGAGATACTGCCTGGAAGATAACCAAGTCTTTTGAAAAAAATTGGGAGTACACTACAACCATGTCCCTTAATTTGCCTGAGAATATGGATTTACCTGAAGAAAATATCAGTTTTGTTACAAATACGAGTATTAGACAACAAATACTCAGGTATATTGAATCTTCTGAGACTGAAATCAAAATAATTGTAGAACAATTTAGTGACACCGATACAATCGATGCTTTACTCGAAGCTAAAACAAGAGGGGTTGAAATCAAGCTTATTCTTAGTCCTACGACTATTATGGATACTCCTAATACAATTAAGAAATTAGAAGAAGCCGAGATAGATATACGTTATAACAGTCATCCTGAAGAACGTCCACTTAAGTTTAACTATGGTATCTTTGATAACAAAACGTTTATTATTACCAGTTCTTCATGGACTTATTATGCATTTATTATCAACCACGAATGTTCTTTAACCATTCCCTCACCCGCCGTAGTAAAGAAAATGGATCTCATATTTGACCAGGAATGGGAGAATGGCATTATTTAATAATCTCAAACAAATATATTTATAGGGTAGGTCAGAACAGAATTCTGTTCTGACCTACCCTATTTGCTTTTAAGAAAATTAAAAAGGTAGGGCTTTCACCCTACCTTCCCGCTTTGCCGTAAGACACCTGGTTTCTGACCCTGCTCTCGCAGGTGGGCACCTAGACTCTTTTTCGATCTTCCTTAGACTCTAAGGCATGATGTACTTGATTCGTCACTAAATGGCTCCCAAAAAAATCATAGGATCAAAACCAAGAAAATCTAATACAAACAAAGCAGGATTAATAATATTATAACACTAGAATATAGATAATTCCTTAAAAAAACAATGGAAATAATTATCTATATATTATTATCTTCAAGTTCAGCTATTCTATCCTGAATAACAGAGATTGACATCTCTTGAGTTCTTACTCTTTGTCTAAGCTGCTCAATGGTTGTCGTCAAATTCTTTATCTGTAAGTATAACGAATCAATACTGGCTTCTTCAGAAAGGTTATCTTTATTCTTGGCTGATAGTTCTTTAGAATTGGAGTCTGGTTTATTTAAGAGGTATCTAAATCTTCCATAACGGGTATTTCTTCCAGGGGTTACTTCAACAATTCCATCCTTCTCCATAACTTGAATTGCTTTTTTCAGAGTAATGCTAGCTACTCCCGTTTCCCTTTGTATTTCTGAATAAGCTATCTCAAATTCGTTCTCATCCTGTTTCTTAGCGATTTTCTCAAAATAGATAACAAATTTCTTATACGTTTTATCTTTTAGTTTCACTTTGCTCTTCCTTCCCAGATTAATTCAAAACAACCTCTATTATTATTGTATTATAACATAAACAAATTATTTTTTTCTCAAGTTAAGTAAAAAAATAATATTTTTACTCTTCCAAATTCTGTTTTTTATTATATAAGCTATTTAGAATCTCGTCACTTAGAGAGAACGAATGTTTATCTATAGGGAAAGCAGATTCTTTGACGTCTTTACTATAGCTTTTAACTGCTTCTAGAGCCAAAGTTCCTAGAGACTCATATTGTTTTACAAATTTAGGAACAAACTTGTCAAATAATCCCATTAAATCATGCCAAACAAGTACTTGTCCGCTACACATTTCTCCTGCTCCAATACCAATTGTTGGTACAGATAGTTCCATGGTAATTTTCTCAGCTAATTGTTTGGGGATAGCTTCTAAGACAAGCATGATTATGCCAGCTTTTTCTAATATAAGAGCATCTTTATTAAGAGTAATTGCACTTTCCAAATCCTTACCTTGAACCTTGTAGCCCCCAAGTTGACTAGCAGTTTGGGGAGTTAAGCCGATATGACCTACGACCGGAATCCCCGCTTTTGTCAATGTCCTTACTGTGTCAGCGTAATATTCTCCACCTTCAAGTTTTACGGCATCAGCATTTCCTTCTTTTATCAGTCTACCAGCATTTAGCAATGCATCTTGTGATGTAGCATAACTTAAAAAAGGAAGGTCAGTAACTATGAAGGTGTTCGGTGCTCCCCTTCTCACAGCTTTAGTATGATGTAACATTTCCTCCATAGTCACGGGAACTGTAGAATCATACCCTAATACAACCATCCCTAAGGAGTCTCCGACAAGTATAATATCTATTTCTGCCTTCTCTAGAATACTTGCAGATGGGTAATCATACGCTGTAAGCATAGCAATTTTTTCATTTTGAGAAGCCATGATTTTAAAATCAAGTATTGTTTTCTTTGGCATACTATCCTCCATAGGTTAATCCTTTTTCTTAAATAATTCAATATGTTATATTTAAGAATATTAGCTTCATTTGGCATAAGAAGTGAATATCACGCATAGTTTGTACTAGATTAAAGGAGGATCTAACCTCCAAAGGGGGATATCTCATGCCTAAGTCATTTAGAATATCATTAGTAACCCAAGGAATACTAATTGCTGCTATAACATCCTTAATCCTAACTCTAATTCTAAGCATTATCTATTATTTCTCTTCTATTCAAGAATCCACTTTACACTCTTTAATTTGCATTGCTATTAGTGTTTTATCAGCTAGTGTGCTTGTATCTTATCAAGCAGGTTCGAAGGGGCTAATCTATGGTTTATCAATTGGTATTGGTTTTTTCATTCTATCAATTATTGTCTATTATATATTTTATTCAGGAAATCCTTCCTGGCTATTTGTCTTAGCAAAAGCTTTAGTAAGCCTCGTAGCAGGAGCATTAGGTGGTACCATAGGAGCAGTCTTAAAAAGAAATTAGATTAGAACCATTCACCGACGAAAACAAGCTGTTAAGGTGTTAAATCCTGACAATAATTAGTATCTAATATAATATAAATAGTATACTCTTACCCTTTTCCACTTAGGCCATATGGCCTCCCCATTAAGCAATGGGGTTTTTTCTTATTTAATCCATATTATTACTACACGATCACCACGATTTAGTATGGTAGTGAATTCAGCATTTTTACCATTAACAAGCATTTCTAATCTACCTTGAGGAATCATATCCTTAGTTAAGTTTAGATAAGGGAATAGGTCGGAGAGAATTGGTTTATTTGAAAACCCCTCTACCTTTAATTCCATACCATCTTCTACTGGGTAATCCTCATCTATATGTTTTCCCTTAAATAACACTCTAGTCTCTTTAGTGGGAAGGAAAAACTCTTGTCCATTAACCGTAAAATTCATAGGTTCGGCTTTCAACTCTAAATTTTTAACAGTGACTAGCCTGTCTTTAATATTTAGAATATCACCTTCCTGTAGGGTGAAACTATTCTCCATAACTTCCCCATTTAACCATACTTTTATTTTTGGTTCTATATTTTGTTTCTGACCATGTACTATTATAGATCTTTTATGGTAAGAATTAGGATTTATATTCATAAAGATTAGGAAATCTTCTAATGTTTCATTATTTATTACAGTAAGGCGACTATTCTCTTCAATCTCATCTTCACCGCTTAACACTTTGCCTTCGGACATAACTACTGCTTTAAAAATCACTTCTTCGTTATTGAAGATAATTCTTTTATTACTAGGTAAATCGATAATATCTTTGATTTGTGCTTTAGCAGCTTTACCTGAAGATCCAGGTATAAACCTTATACTATCCCCTGGACTAAGATGACTATCTAGTTTAGCAGAATCCCCATTAACATATATCTCAGCAGGACTGCCTAGACCACCTTTAAGTACGTTAATTTTACCATTCAACTCATATATTAAAGCTGATCCAGGACGCCCTAAAAAAGTTTTAGGTTGTACGCCGGCAGCTAAAAGTGCTTCAGCGACTGTCGCTAGATTTAATTCAAAAATTGGAATGATAGCATTATTAACCTCAACCGAATAATAGTGTAGAACTTGTCCATCTAGAGCAGCTATTGCTATCCCTAATGGGGTAATGACATCAGGCCCCGTAAGAGAATCTTCTTCTCCTAGTATATTACTTAATCTTTGTCTTTCCTGTATTCCTACTCTATTACTTGGGATATTTAGTTTTTCTGCGATAGCTTGACTAAGTAACGGAGTAAGGCTACCTCCACCTACTAAGATAACAGCTTGAGGTGAACTGCCATTAAGATAAACAATCTCTTTACAGATTCTATCAGTAATGGTTTGAACAGTAGGGTGGATTATTTCCAGTATATCTTCTTTGGCAACCAGTACTTTCTCTCCAAAAAAATTATTAATCTCTACCTGAGCGTTCTTTTGAAGGCTCCTTTTTACTTTTTCTCCTTCCTGAAAACTAAGAAGGAAATGCGAACAAATCGCCTCTGTTACTTCATCACCTGCTATGGGAACCATCCCATAAGAGAAGAAGGAACCATCTTTAGTAAGGCCAATGTCTGAAGTTCCTGCTCCAATATCTACAAGAGCAATATTTAGTCTTCTCATATCAATCGGGATGGCAGCTTGTCCAGCTGCTATAGGCTCTAGAGTTAAGCTTTCCATCTCCAAGCCTACCCTGGAAAGTACTGCTACTAAGCCATCAACTACGGTTCTAGGAAGAAAAGTTGCGATTACTGTTAACTCAACTTTCTTTCCCCTTTGACCTATCAGACTAGTAATTGCCTGATTCTCCAGTAACTGACTTACAGTACTATAGCCAACACAATAGAAGAAATCACTTTCCACCTCTGCTGAGCTAATACGTTTCATAGCTTGTTGGACGGCATCCATTTCCAGAGTTAAGATATCCTGCCGTTCCCAGTTTATCGGAAACAGCTCTGTCCTCGATACTGATGCAGTTTCAGTACACAACGCTCTTCCTGCAGCTGCTACTGCTACTTTCTTCAGCTCCAACTTAACCTTCTTTTCCAACTCATTTTTTATCCGTAAAACTGCTGAGGCTACTTCATCAACATCATGAACTTGTCCATCATACATTGCTCGTTGAGAATGTTCAGTTCGGGAACTAGCTTTTATTTCATAACCACTAATGGTTTTTTCCATAACTAGCCCGATTACCACTCTTGTCCCTATATCCAGCGCAAAAACTGTACTCATTATCCCCACCTCATTACGAAAAGAACTCTCTCTAGTATTATTGATATCTCTTTAGTATTATTGATATTTAAATTTTATCTTTTAAATAGCCAATTCATTAGCTAAATTATAAAGTTTGGGGTTAAATGGTGGTTTGGGAGTAAAGGCCAGACTTAGAGGTCTGTCGATTATATCATTATTGATATGCGAAATCATCACTTCTGATTTTCCCTCTAGTAATACTTCGACAGCTTTTCCGCCCATAGTGGCTCCTAAAACTGAGTCGGAAGCAGTTGGAGCACCTCCCCTTTGTATATGTCCAAGGATAGTTACTCTACATTCAAACCCGGAATAATCTTTTAATTTTGCAGAAATGTCTGCTACAGCTCCTGATCCTTCAGCCACAATTATTATACTATGACGTTTACCCCTTCTATATCCTCTGAGTAACTTTTCGCTTATCTCTTCAAGGTTAAACGATATCTCAGGGATTAGTATTGACTCCGCACCTATCGCAAGTCCTGAGCGTAGAGCGATATCACCACAGTGTCTCCCCATTACTTCAACTATGAAAGCACGTTCATGTGAAGTCGCAGTATCTCTTAATTTACTTACCGCATCTACCACGGTATTTACAGCCGTATCAAAACCAATTGTCTGGTCTGTCCCGACAATATCATTGTCTATCGTACCTGGAACTCCTACGACTTTAATACCTAACTCCGCTAGCTTCTGTGCTCCGCGATAGGAACCATCGCCACCGATAACGATGAGAGCATCTATACCCTTCTCTAATAGCTGATTTGCAGCTTTCTTTTGTCCTTCTAGAGTGAACATTTCTTCTGACCGTGCTGTTTTAAGAATAGTTCCTCCTCTATGTACAATATCAGCAACCGAACCTATTTTCATCTCTTGAATATCGCCGCGTATCAACCCTTCAAAACCATGTAGAACTCCATACATTTCTATATTATGATAGATACCTTTCCGTACTACTGCTCTAATAGCAGCATTCATTCCTGGAGCATCTCCTCCACTTGATAAAACTGCGATTTTCTTATTCGAATTCACTATTTATCACTCCAAACATTAACAATATTCTTGATTCAGATTATTGTCGGTAGTTAATTGATTATACAGTTTATGGCATAGTCTTTCAAATTCTTCTTTGTTTTTATCTTTTATTATAAAGCTTTGACGTTTCATATTACTCGAGTCTTTTAAGAAATGTTGGGCTATATCTTTAAAGGAGTAATCATAGAGTTCATGGAGAATAAGATAGAGCATATATCTGCTCTTGACAACAGTACTGCTTCGGCTGTTCCCTAAAAGTTTGCTTTCTTCCACCCCAAAGTATTCGGAAATTTGATTAATCAATAACCTAACTTCATAATCCATACTTTTTTTAACAAAGGTTGTCTTTAAAGTCTCATGCTCACTATCTGCAGGGTTCTGAGTTATACGTTCAATATGCTCAATAATCTTATGTAAATTCTTAGGTAAATAGGTTAAATTGTCTTTTATTGTTATATCGTGACCAGGTAATCTTTTATTTAGGTAGTAATGGAAAAATCGTATTACTTCGTGCTCGCTGGGTTCTAACAAGGAGATTCCCAAACCACATTTTAAACGAGAAGCAAACCTCTCTCCAAGAAATTCATAAGAAGGCCGGTCACTACAGAAAGTAATAACTGCTTTACCTCCTTTGGCGATAATGCTCTCATAAGTATGAAATAATTCCTCTATGGATCTTTCCTTCCCCTTCAGACTGTGTAGATTGTCTAAAAGAAGCAAATCGCATGACCTAACACTTCGTCTAAAGGCCTTTAATTGCCCTGTTTGAGCTGCAAAAGCATATCTGGTAGCAAACTTCTCGGCATCAATTAGAACTGTCCTAGTAGCTGTTTGTCTCATTTTATTTGATATTTTCTTTAGCAGTGTTGTTTTCCCAAGGCCTCTTGAACCAAAAATTATAACGACCTGTGGAGAATTTAAAAAATTATAACTCTCTAAAAGTTTCCAAGCAAGCAGATTGTAATCACTAATAAACATATTGTACTCCCTAAAACTATTTACGTTTGGACAAGAAAAGGAACGCTAAGAGCATAATAAAAATTAAGAATATCATTAATCCGAGCAACAGATGAAATTTATGGAATAGTTGTTTTAACGTATCCCAGTTCTCTCCTAACTCATACCCGTACCAGATCAATAGTGCACACCAAGGCAACGAACCTAGGAAGGTATAGATACTCATTTTAATTACATTCATTTTAGCTATACCAGCTGGTACTGAGATAAAGGTACGGACAACAGGAAGCATCCTACCTAGAAAAACAGTAATCTCTCCGTATCTCACGAAAAAATTTTCTGTTTTCTTTAATTTGTATTCACTAATAAATATATACCGACCGTAGCTAAGAATAAAAGGCCTTCCCGCAAATTTTCCAAGATAATAAGCTAAAAGAGCGCCTACAACATTAGCAATAGTTGCCAAGAAGGTTATTTTCCAGTAAGAAAGCTTGCCGAGAAATACCATGTAACCGGCTAACGGAAGAATAATCTCACTTGGTAAAGGAATACAAGTACTCTGGAGAACCATAGTGAAAAATACTCCACCATAGCCAAAATTTGTAATGAGATAAAACACAATCTTATTTAATAAGTCTAGAATTTGTTCCAAGGTAATACCCCCATTTATTCTACTATCTTTTCGTAGATAATTATGAATAAATGGCTGAGATAAGACTTCTTATCATCGGGTATCTGTTTGGACCTTACCTAAACTAAAAGCTTTATAAAGATTTAGAGTCTTTTCCACAACATATCCAATGGTTACAGAGAATAATAGTGTCCCAATTCCTATTGGGCCAGCTAGCATAAATGCTAAAAGGACAATGGTTATTTCCATAAAAGTACGAGCACGCGCAATCCTAATACCGAATTTTCTATTAAGCCCTATCATAATCGAGTCACGAGGGCCAATGCCGACATCGGCAGCAATGTATAACCCCGACCCTATTCCACAACATAAAATTCCAATCACTAAAACTAAAAAGGACACAACACTGAACTCCTCCAAGGTATTAGCAGGAAACTGTCCAAGGAAAAAATTTGCCAACCAACCTACAATAAACATATTGAGTATCGTACCGATCTTAGGTATTACTCCTAAGAATGCCCCAAGAACAATCGCCACAGCTCCAACTAGCTGTACAATCTGGCCGAAGTTAAAGTTAAGATAATTCATAAGCCCTAAATGAAAGGAGTCCCACGGACTCACCCCCCAAACCTTGGCCCAGACGGTTAAAGCAATACCAGTACTTAAGATGGTAATCCCTACGGAGAATAGTAGCCATTTCCTTATGCTTGTGTTATTCACTTCAGGCCCCCAATACCTATAAGAGGAAACTCGTTTAAAAAAACAAGGGTTCTGGATTATCCTGAACCCTTAAGATTCATTCTATTAACTTATCTTACTATCATTCATTTTTTGGATACATACTACTATCGAGCAAATAAGGAAATAAGCTTATAGTTTTAATAAGTTTCCAGATACCTATCTAGTTCCCATTTATGAACTGACATACGGAATTCCTCATATTCTTTGTTCTTTGCTTCTACAAATCTATCAAGAATATGGGGCCCCAGAGCTTCTTTCATTTCTGCGTCATTATCTAATTCCATCAGCGCTTCATTTATATCTGCTGGTAGAGAGTCAATTCCTAGTTCTTTACGCTGGGCTTCATCCATTGCGAAAATATTCAGATCAACAGCTGGGGGTGGGACAAGATTATTCTTAATACCATCTAACCCTGCTTTTAATTGAACTGCTAAGGCAAGATACGGATTACAGGACGGGTCAGGACTTCTCAATTCTATCCGAGTTGAAGGACCTCTTTTCGCAGGAATTCGAATAAGCGGGCTCCTATTTCTGCCTGACCACGCGATGTAACAAGGAGCTTCATAACCAGGAACAAGGCGTTTATAGGAATTTACAGTAGGATTTGTTATTGCTGTAAAGCCCTTAGCATGTTTCATTAGTCCTGCAATGTATTGATAAGCTGCTTGAGACAGACCTTTAGCGTCATTAGGATCGTAAAAAGCATTTTTACCATCTTTGAATAAAGATTGGTTAACGTGCATACCAGAACCATTGATTCCGAAAATCGGTTTAGGCATAAATGTTGCATGTAGACCGTGCCTTTGTGCTACCGTGCGTACGACAAAGCGGAAAGTCACCATTTTGTCAGCCATCTCTAAAGCATCGGCATACTTGAAGTCAATCTCATGTTGACCTGGAGCGACCTCATGATGAGAAGCTTCGATTTCAAACCCCATCTGTTCGAGGTTTATAACCATATCTCTTCTGGCACCTTCCCCGAGGTCGACAGGTGTCATATCGAAGTAGCCTGCTTTATCATGGGTAATGGTTGTGGCTCTTCCTTCCTGATCAACGTGAAAAAGAAAGAATTCCAATTCAGGACCGATATATAATGTGTATCCGAGTTCAGACGCTTCGGCAATTGCTCTTTTCAAAGTGTTCCGAGGACACCCACTAAAAGGTGTTCCATCGGGGTTATAGACATCACACATGAGTCTAGCTACGCCACCTTCAGCTGGACGCCAAGGGAAAACCATAAACGTATTCGGGTCAGGCCTTAAGTACATATCTGATTCCTCGATACGAACAAAACCTTCGATTGAAGATCCGTCGAACATCATCTCACCGTCAAGGGCCTTTTCTAACTGCTCTATAGGCATAGCAATATTCTTCAATACACCTAAAATATCCGTAAATTGAAGTCTTATAAACTTTACTCCTTTGTCGTGTGCCTCTCTTAAGACATCTTCTTTCGTAATTTGCATGTAAAAAACTCTCCCTTCTATAATTAAAGAACTCGACATTAAGATTAATGCCAAGAATTTTGCATTCTTATTCCAAATTTATTATTCTTCATTCTTATCAATTAATTTTTGCAATACTGGATGAATGTAAAGTAGTTGCTCACTTGAGGTTACAGCGGAAAATCTATGTACATCTTGCTCTCCAAATACATGCGAAAAGAATAATTTGATTGCCGTCTTCTCATCCAAAGTCCTTAATTCTACTTTATCCGGATAAAGCAAATAATTATAAAAATTATCTCGCCAAGAAAGTCGTAGATTACCAGTAAAGATAGTAATTACGCCAAACTCTTCAACACTGACATCATTGATATTGGAAAGACTCTGGCTAATATTTTCTGCCTCTACAGCCATAAGACCGCCCTTATGCTTTAATTCCAAGATATGCTCGAGGATAAACCTAGCAGGTAGAGAAATATCTTCAAATATTCGCGCATAAGCTCTTATTTCTTTTTCCCAGAGCCGAATTCGTTCTGCATGAATAGACTTTATGTTTTTTAGGTTTCTAGATTCATCTTCAAGCACACAAAACAATCTCTCGAAGCTATTTAAAAGAGCCAGATCATCGTTTAACAAAACTATCCCACCTTTTATATGACATCACAACTATTTTAAACTATTGTCTGGTAAATTCCCAGTCTTTTTTCCAAAAAGACCCTCCTCTACTTTCTCTTATGCTCTCAGATATCTTTTGAATAAGCTTCTCTGCTTCCAAAGTCTCATATTTATTTGCTTTAGCTATTTCAAGAGCTTTCCAACTACACTTTAAAGCTATAATATCATTACCCCTATTCTTTAAGGATAAAGCCAACTTAGTCATTATCTCGTATCTAGAAATATCTTGGTCCAGATTGCGTAAGGAAACCTCTTTTAAATAATTATCATTTAAGTTAATATCTTTATACTTCAAGAGGAAAGTTAGCTCCTCACAGACGTCTCCTACTCTACCGCCATCACCAAAAAGTTGAAAGTATCTTAAAGCTTCATAATAGTATTTCTTTGCCTCATCATAATCTTTTTTCATTATGGCGATGATAGCTAGGCCATGATAACGAATTGCTAGGCCCAATTCATATCCTTTATAATATCTAAGCGATAGTTGTAAGCATTGTTCTGCCTCGTCTATAAGTTGTATCGCTTGAAGTATATTACTAAGTAAATAATAACTCTCGCTTACTTCTGTATAGAGTTTATTATTGAAGTACAGGGCAATGACTCGATATTGATACAGGAGAGCTTCTTCGTACAGTTCTTTATCTAACATTAAGAATGCCAGATACTGAAGAGCATTAGCTAAAGACACTTCTTCACCTATCAAGCTGAAAACCTTAGTTGCTTCAAAGAATTTTTCTTTTGCATCAGTTATCTTACCCTGATTATAATAGATCTCTCCAAGATAAAGATTTATTTCCGCTTCTCCTTTATCATAACCGTACTGTCTGCATAAATCTCCTCCCACTATAAAGCATTCTTCCGCTTTTTGCCACTCTTTCAATCTTACATAGACTTGACCCAAATCATTGTACATAACTGCTAAACGCAAAGAAGACGATTCTTGAGGATAGAAACTTATTGCTTCATTATATAGACTTATCGACTTAGCATATTGACCATTAATATAGGCAACATTCGCTAGTCCCGCCTTGGCCTCGGCAATACCTTTTTTATTCTCTAACATCTGACAATACTCTAAAGCACGCTGAAAACCGCTCTGTGCTTCTAGCAATTTTTCATTACGTACATAGGCTGTTGCTAGTAATCGTTGAGAAAACGCGATAATTATCGGAACTCCTATTTTTTCTGCTTCTATCATACTTAATCCTAATTGTTTTTCAGCTTCAGCAATCCTACCTTCACTCAAACACTTTATTCCTGTTTCTAAATGTCTTTGCCACACTTTTAGAGAAACATTCATAAATATCCCTCCTCCATATTAGTTATAATATGCTATACTGTAACTATTGGCTAAAAAGTGTTTATTCTACAATGAGGAGGATTTTTCTCATGACAACGAAAAATAAAAGAAGTAATACTATATTGTTGAACATAGCTAAAGTAATAATTTTTCTATTAGCTCTATACTTAGCTTATTTGATCCTTAGACCTTTACTTACCATGCTTTTGGGTATCAGCTTCTGGATTATTAAACTAGTAATCTTTCTGGCTGTCGGGTTTCTGGTCATCCATCTTTTCCTAAAATTAATTTTCAATATCGACTTAATACAGATGATTTTTGGACGAAATTGGCGAAAATAACATCTTATAATTATACTTAAATAATCAACGAAAACGGGTTTATAACCCGTTTTTTTATTCTTTATTAGACATATCGTGAATAGGTATTTCTATAAAGGGGGAGTAATTATGAGATTTCTTATAATTAGAAAAAAGAGCGTGTTCATTATGTTTGGTGCTTTGATACTTTCTCTAATGCTATTAGGAGCCCAGAACAGTGTTCGGTCTGTCGTATCAAACAATCTTAAGCCAATTTACTCTGCAAAAGTCGATAATAACCGTATTGCTATCACTTTTGATATTAGTTGGGGTAACCAAAACATACTACCAATTTTAGATATTCTTATGAAAGAAAATGTGAAAGCTACCTTCTTCCTCTCTTCCCCCTGGGCAGAAGACCATGCAGAATTTGTTAACCAAATCGTTGCCGGTGGCCATGAAATAGGTTCACATGGAAGAAAACATGTAGATTTTAATACTTTAAGTGAGTCAGCACTAATCAAAGAGCTTGAATTTTCCAAAGATGTTTTGGAGAAAATGACTAATCAAAAAATAACCTTACTGCGCCCCCCAAATGGAGCTTATGATAATAAATCCATCTCTACCGCAACTAATCAGGGTTATAAAGTCATTCAATGGAGCGTAGACTCCCTTGACTGGAAAAAACCAGGACCGAAAATGGTGATAGAATATGTTATCAATGGTCGCAAAAGTAATAATGGAGCATCTCCAGGAGATATTATTCTTTTCCATGCGTCGGATTCTGCACCAGATACGCCCCTTGCTTTACCGACAATAATTAAAACTCTTAAAGAGAAGGACTATGAGCTTGTGCCTGTAGGTATATTGCTCCAAGATGCCCAAGAGACTTGGCCTCCCGAATCTAATCTTTAAGAGCCTTCCAATCAATAAAACCTTCACCAACAACTTCCGACACATCCCCTATCGTAATAAAAGCATCTGGGTCATGTCTATGGATTATCTCTTTGATTTGGCTTAATTGTGCTCTATTAACTATGCTATATATAACTTTTTTGTTAATCTTAGAGTAAGCTCCTTCAGCTTCAAAAAAGGTTACTCCTCTTCCCACGCTTTTTATTATTTCTGATGCAATAATATGAGGTTTATTCGTAATTACCATGACGCTTTTGGAGTAATTCAAACCTACTTGGACTAAATCAATTACTTTGGTAGCTATAAACATATAGATCATTGCATACATTGCCATTTCAGGATTGAATATAATAGCTGCCCCTAAGAAAACAAATGCATCAAAACCTAAAATAAGCTGACCAACACTAAATGATGTTCTCTTATTCAATACTATGGCAATAATATCCGTTCCACCCAAGGACCCTCGCGAACGAAATATTATCCCCATACCGATCCCAGTAATCAAACCACCAAAAACAGCTGCTAATAAAGGATCTGTAGTTATAGCAGGTAGACCCTTTGCGTAATCCAAAGCAGTCGAGAATATTGTTACTCCAATGATAGTTAGAACAAGGAGCCTTCTCCCCACAGCTTTATATCCCAAAATAAACAATGGTATATTAAGGATCAAGATGGTTAGACCCACATCCCATTGGAACAAATAATAGAATATTATAGCTATCCCCGTTAATCCTCCATCAGCAATACGGTTGGCAAGAATAAAAACATTAATACTGGTAGCGACAATAATGGAACCAATCATTATTCCAAATAACTGTTTGAGAAAAGTCCAGGGTATTTTACGCAGAAAAAGCATAGAATCTACCTCGTTACATTCCAATCGACAATCTAAATAAATCTTAATCATTGACAAAGATAAATCATTCTAGTAAAGTAATGTAGCAGTTGCATGCGCTCGTAGCTCAGGGGATAGAGTGACGGTTTCCGAGGCCGCAGGTCGCAGGTTCGAATCCTGCCGGGCGCACCATTTTAGCTAAGTAACCGACTTAATAAAGTCGGTTTTTTTATTTCACCTATTAAGAAAACCTCTTATCTCTTTTCTGATTTCAGCAGTAACTTCCTCTGAAGTCTGCTCACCATCTATCACAATTACCTGTTCACCTAAATCTTGCCACTTTTTAAATAATTTTATGTAATTATCATATACTTGTTGAAGAATGTCACGTTCTTCAAAAATTTCCGTCTTAAGTCTACTTGTTGTAATCCTCTCTAATGATGTATCAGGCCTAACCTTAATAAAAATTGTCAAATCGGGTTTATAGCCATATCTATTGATTTGTTCTAACCAATCAATATCCTCCGTCCTCCCTTGATATGCTATGGATGACCAAAGATATCTGTCGCAAATAACATGCTTGCCTTGTTGTAATGCTGGAATTATTGTATTCAGGTTATGATCTACTCGGTCAGCGGCAAATAGTAAGGCCAAACAATTATCTTCTATTCCAGAAATTCTTCTACTTAACACTTGACGAATTGTTACCCCTACGGGGCCGGTGCTCGGTTCTTTGGTAAGTATTGCTTTAGACGCAAACTCGGATTCCAGGATTCTTTTTAACTCTTGACTTTGTGTACTGATTCCAGAACCATCGATTCCCTCAAGTACAATAAATTTTCCTTTATACTGTTGTGACTTCATTATTGCTAACTCCTATCTCGTTTAAAAATAACGCACACCTTTGTCATATTATAACAAAAGTGTGCGTTATATCGAAGACTTTTATAATTTTTATATTTATCCAACCTTGCTCATTACTCTAAGCTTATCCGCTAAGAGTGCAATAAACTCTGAATTAGTCGGTTTTTGTCTTTCTATGTTCATGGAATAGCCAAAGATTCTTTTTAATGTTTCCATATGTCCACGCTCCCAAGCTAGTTCAATTGCATGTCTTATCCCTCTTTCGACCCTGCTTGGGGCAGTATTATACTTCTTGGCAATTGCAGGATAAAGCTCTTTAGTCACGGCACCTAGCAAAGAAACATCTTCTATGACCATCAGTATGGCATCTCTGATATACTGATACCCTTTAACATGAGCCGGTATACCTAATTGATGCATCATGTTTGTAACTTCCATATTTATATTTAAACCTCTTCCACTGGAAGATACAACAGAAGTATAGTTCTGCTGAAGAGGTGCACTTGTCACTTCTACATCTTGAGTAAGAGTCCTAATACGTTTCCCTAAAATCTCTAAGTCAAATGGTTTTAGAATAAAGTAATCAACGCCCATCACCATTGCTTGATGCGTCAGAGTCTCATGGCCAAAGGCTGTTAGCATAATAGTCTTTGGTCTTGGAACGGAAGATCTAGAGTTCAATCTTTCCAAAACTTCTAAGCCATCTAGATTAGGCATTACCAAATCCATTATGACAAGATCAGGATTATGTTTTTGTATCAATTCCCAGGCTTCAAGACCGTTATATGCAACTCCGACGATCTCCAGGTTTTCTTCTCTTTGGATATAGTCTTGAAGGATTTGACACAAATTACGATTGTCCTCAGCTACAATTATCTTTACGTTTTTTGTCATTTTACCATTTCCCGCCCTTATATATTTTTTCCGGTTCTTATTTCCGGTGTCTTCATTATAAATCAGCATGGATGTCGAATTCTTAAAAAATAAGGAACACCATCCAATTATGGAAAATTTTATAATACTAGTGTTATCAAGGTATTTTTTACCATGAAGCATATTTTTCAATCGTTAAATTATCCCATTTTTATTAAGATTTGAATTTTTACACCGAACTTCAACACAAAACAAATAAATAGTATGAAGTTTTGTCTACTGCTGACGAGTAATAGACTTAATTTTCACATATTAAGAAATTGAGCCTGTACATAAAAAATATACAATAAATTCCAACCATATTAGTAATAGTGTTGGACTCATTGTATATTTCCAATTGAATATTTAATTAATTGACAACTATAGCACTAGTAGGGCAGCTTTCAGCAGCTTCTTGAACTAAATCTTCAAATTCTTCAGGTACTTCTTCAACTTTGGCAACTGCTATCCCTTCATCATCAAATTCGAATACCTCGGGACATAAAGAAGGACATACGCCACAACTGATGCATTCATCTTTTTCAACATGAGTATTCATACTATCTTCACCTCGGCAGTAAAATTATCTATATAGTATTCTTCCCATGCTTTGCCAAGATATACGACTTCAGTTACCTAATGGGTGTTATTGATGTAATAAACCATCCCTTATCTAATATCTGGACATTAAGCAAATACGCACCTTCCTCTTTATCATCTATAACCGATCCTAGTCTCACATTACAAATATAAGTATCATCTTCTTGCGTATTCTCGATTTCGACTTTCTGAATACTTAGTAATGGACTCTCGTTAAATTTCTGTTGGATAGCATTATGATCATCCATTGCCTCTTTAGTAACCAATGATCGTGCTAAGTCGAACTGTCTATTCTCCATCCTCTTCCAATAACTCTTAACAGCAGCGTAGGAATTCCAGGAATAATCACTCTGGCTTATTGCTGTAATTGCAACACTTGGATTCTGCCACCAAAAGATTACTCCAATAAGAAAGATACTTAGAGACATTATAATGAAATGACGATTAAATAACATAATTTCCCTCCTAAAATCTTTTACTATATAATAGGAGGGAAATAGCTAATTCATGTCTAGAAATTTTTATTTTGTCTTAAATACTTTTTTTAAGACATTAAGTACTGATTGTGGTAGTCTGATATAATATATTTTCATTTCGACTCCTCCCCTGAAAATCATTATCTTGCAATAACTTATGCTCCAGTATTCAGTTATACGACTTGGTAATTTCTCACAGCTTCATCAAGCTGTTTAACAAGTTCTAATTCTTCGGCAGTTTTTGCTGAGAAATACAGCTTTCCTATAATAGCCGTAATCATTTTGATAACATCTTCAAAAACCAATTTGTCTTTTAATGCTAACTTCTCACTAGTTTCGATCATCGCAATTCCGAATTGATGACCTACACCTTCTTTCATCATCTTGGTACAGCTCTTTCCTAGGAGCTTCATTACCAATGCTGACTCTTGGGTATCAAGTTGTCTTACCGCATCGATGGTGGTATTTAGCCCTTGAACGATTCTTACTCCAATATTTGCCCAATCTATTGGTTGACTCATTATATTCCCCCCTAAAAGAAAAAATCACCTGTGCCATACTATATGCACAAGTGACTTGAGGGGTGAGTTGGAACAGAGGTTTTCACTCATTGTTATTTACCGATTTTGGGAACTTGGAACGAGGAAATCATTAGAAAGCTCATAATAACCATGGCTACCGGAAAGACCTGCCAAGGTAATCTTTCCATAAATATTAAGAGCAAAGCCATAAATCCACCAGCAAACGTGATTGGAACTCCTACGAAATATTCAGAATTGCTCATTACGTTAAACCTTGCTAGGCGCACTGCACCACACATGGCAAACAGTGCTGATATCGCTAGACCCCAGACAGGAATAAAGTTTTGGTAAACAAATATGTAGATTAAGACAGCTGGTGATAACCCAAAAGAAACAATATCACTTAACGAATCCAACTCTTTTCCAAAGTCAGAATTTGCTTTAAACTTCCTAGCTACCTTACCATCGAGAGAGTCCATAAGAACTGCTAACATTATCATTCCTGCCGCATATCTTAACTCAAACTGAAAAGCAAGAATTATAGCAAGAAAGCCAAATAATAAATTCGCTAAAGTAAAAAAGCAAGGAAAAATTCGCAAATCAAAGTTTTTGCCTTTCATTTCAATTCACTCTCCTGATTATAGCTACACCTTTTTTTAGGTAAACCTATTAACTACTATTAAAACACTAAATATAATTATAACACTATTGTCTACATATAGACTAGGTATTTATCCCAAGAAATATGATATACCTTATATCCATTTAGAAACCTCACTTAATACCATCTTGTCGTCACCTTTAAAATATGAAGTTATCGGTAGAGATTTTATAAAACTCTTACCATAACTTTTTTTGATGACACGATCATCAAGCAATACGACAACCCCTTGGTCATCTTTCGTTCTTATCAAACGTCCAAATCCCTGTTTAAATCGGATAACTGCTTCGGGTAAAAGTAATTCATTAAACGGATCACCGCCGTGTTTTTTAAGCAAGCTTGATTTTGCTTTAATAATTGGAGTTTCGGGTGAAGGGAAAGGAAGTTTTACCATAACAACACACCTTAGATTATCACCGGGTATATCTATGCCTTCCCAAAAGGTGTTCGTTCCCATGAGGACACATCTTTCTCGCTGCATAAATTCTTTTAAAATAATATCTCTATTACCGTTTATCCCTTGAGAGAGTACTTCGAAGTCATGAGACTCCCATTCTTTTTGCAATTGGTAATGTACTAGGCGCAAAATACGATGGGACGTGAATAATACCAAGGTACGTCCTTGCATTATTTCGGATATCTCTTTAATGAATGAAGCAGTTTTAGTTACCAGAGTTTCTTCATTTTGCCTATCGAACAAGTCATTAACAATACAGAAAAGCATTTGTTCATCATAGTTAAATGTAGAATCTAACTTAAGTGAATTATAACTCTCTATTCCAACATCTTGAGCTATATAAGTAAAGCTGTCAGCTACACTCAGCGTCGCAGAAATCAACGCTGTACAGTTATTTTTAGAGAATATTTCTTCTTTTAATATAGGCGCAACATCGAATGGACAGCTTTTGATATAGACAGTATTCGTTTTTTCCAGATATGTGATCTGATATTCCCCTTCTTTATCGGGAATCCCACTAAGTCCATCAATTATAACTGCTAAGTCGCTTTTGAATTTTATAATCTCGTGTTTAATATTATCGAATTGCTCGCTGTCTGCCAATAGAGAAGAAGTGATTTTATCCAAAATACTGTTGAGGTTAGCTAACCTATTTAGTAGGTTCTCTATAGCCAAAAAAAAGTATTCTAATGTATATTGATCTAGACTATCTTCATCCAATAGAAGGTTGGTTTTCCCCCCTAATATGGAATCTACCATTTTGAATAATTCTTGGGTTTGTTCAACAATATTAATAGCGCTTGCAGGAATATCTTCAAGAGTTTTATCTATGATATCTAGTTTGGAATCAGGATAAGCTTGAGACCACATTATATAGTATTTTCTTAAAGAACTCAACAAACTAGCCTTATCATCACCTTGTAGCATATCAATAAGTCTTATCATCTGCTCTAGACACAGTTCGAATCCCAATTGTCTCAGTGCCGTAGGATAGAGATTATGGGCTTCATCAACAATAAGATTATGGTATTCGGGTAAAACTCGGTTCTTTGTTTTAATATCTGCAAGCAATAAAGAATGATTAATTACTACTAAGTCTGCCTCCTCAGCTCTCCTCCTAGCCTCAAGATAATAACAAGATTTTCTGTACCGACAATCTCCAGGTTGACATAATCGGTTGTCACATCCAAATCTTTTAGTTAGGTCATATATATTAATTTGTGTAAGTTCTCCAAAGTCTCCTGTATCTGTCTCTTCTAACCATGATAGTGTTATTGCTCTTTCAAGGCGTTCTTTTGTTGACAAATTTTGAATATTACTCTTTTGCTCTTTAAAGCTCTTTAGACATATGTAATTACTCCGTCCTTTAAGTAATGCCCTATTAAATTTAAAAGGAAGAATCCCTGCCAAACTTGGCAAATCTTTAAAAAATATCTGTTCCTGTAGAGTAATTGTATGCGTAGCTATAATTACTTTTTCCCCGGTTTTCTTGGCCCACCATAAGGAAGGTATAAGATAGGCTATCGTTTTTCCGGTTCCAGTACCAGCTTCAATAATAATATCTTCAGCTTCTGCGAACCCTGTTAGCAAAGTCTTAGCCATTTTAGTCTGAATAAATCTATATTCAAAACTTGGAAAACTCTTTGATAGCAGCCCCTCAGCCTCAAAACAACTTTCTACCCATTCTTTAAGGATAGGGAACTGTTCAGAACTCTCTTCTTTACAGCGATCAAAAATATTTTTGGTGCTTTTTCCGAAAGAATGATCTGTTCTAATAGGTCTATCTGGATATTTTTTAACAATAAGGTTGCCAAGTTTCTGAAAAAAACTTTGTGATTTTAGACCCTCAGTATACTCGATAATCTTAGTGATAAAGGTCAGTTCCATCTTTAAAGTCTTTTCAAAACAAAGCTTGAGTACTTCCCAAGTTAGGCGAGTATTATGATGAGCTAAAGTATGATTATGGTTTTTTAGTTTGATATTTAGCCTCTTGGCTAATTCTTCTAGTTGGTATTTCCCAGCTAAGGGAAATACGATCATGGCAACCTCCTTAACACTGTATATCGAATAAGGGGTAAGTCCAAGTTTTTGAAAGATTGCTCTATCGATATTATTTTCTTCAAAAAGAAAAAGATCTGCTGAACCTATAAACTCGTTAATCTTAGTTTGATAAGAACGCAAAGAATCCTCACCTGAGCATATAAAAAAATATTTTGGGTATAATCCTTCCTTAATTTTTAAAGCGGCAATATGCCATGTATCATCATAATCATCAGGAGGTACTAAAGATAAAACTACAACCGATTGATTAAACAATATGAGGCTCCCTTCAATATGAAAATAGTACGGATCAAAGACAGTAAGTTGTTCAAATACAAGCTCTATTAATGATATACTAAATTAGGTCTTCCGTGGCCAAAGCGTTAGGAGGATGATAATGAAGCTAACATATTTACAAACCGATTTTCCCAACGGCACATCACATATACTCATGCGAAATTTAGATTCCACGAATCTTCAACTTAACCATTATGTCTTGGTTCTTTCTAATAAAGGAAAACTTTGGGTTGATGTTTTCTGGCCTTATGATGAGGAATCGGAAAAGTACACTCGCCTGATATCCGAACAAAAATTTTGGCATACTTTTAGGGAATGGCGTCTTCAGGGCGTTATGCTAGGTGATAGTGAGAAAGTAGCCCAAATTCTCGCTCGCAGACAGTTAGACAAGAAGAAAAAAGAAAATAACATCTAATAATTAGAGTTTACTCTTCATTTTGTCCAAACGATATATAAAAGCTAATACCTCAGCAACTGTCTGATATAGTTCAGGAGGTATTTCCTTGGATAATTCTACTTGCATAAGGGCTTCTACAAGGATCTCATTCTTTTGAACAGGGATACCATGCACTTCTGCTGTTTCGATTATTCTTTTAGCTAACAACCCATCACCTTTTGCTACTACTCTTGGTGCACCTATATGGTCGTATGCTAAGGCTGTTGCTTTTCTTTTATATATTCTTTCTTTTTTCATCCCTCAATATCAACTCCACTAACAAATTGACCAGTTATAAAATTTCTAAACTGTTGATCTTCCTCATAAGTCTTAATCGTAATATGGTCAAGAGTTAAACCTAGGGTAGAGAATCTTTCCTTAGTTGCGTTGTAGATGTCTTCCACCCGAGAATGAAAGTTATCACTGTCGTTAAGTAAGGTGATTTGAAGCCTTTGTTCAAACAGCCTTAAATCAGCTCCTACTCTTCCCAAATTTTCTGTCTCAACCTCTAAAGCAATATGACAGTGTTCTACATCTATTTTATTCCCTTTTCGTGAGCTTTCGATAGCGATATTACAGTTATATATTGTACCATTATCTTGAAGCGGAATGTGCATAAGGAGATAAGCATTCTCTCTAGCACCGGTTTGGATCCACATTTGTTGAGCGGTTATCCTGTCTAATAATAGTTCCAGATATTCCTTCTGCTGAGCAGGAAGTTTGCCAATATGCTCTCTTAAAAGTAAAAATATCTGTTCCTTCGCTGAGGTCTCATTATTTTGTTTGTGCCCAGCTTCCTTTTTATATAACTCATAGATATATCTTTCGTGTTCTAATCCTAACATATAATAATACTTAACCAGATAATTGAAGCTTTGTCCATTGGTTTCTGACCATTGAGGAATATTGCTCCATAAGTTTTTAGCAAGATTATCTAGATAAGGGCTTCTGCTCAATAATATTGACATCAACGCGGTGTCAGAGTGTTGCGTATATTGATTCATTAATAATAGTATTTTGGGATCTAATCCTAGTCCTCGATTTAACAGAAATATTAATTGTTCATTAGAAAGACCTGTAATCTTTCCACTGATATTTTCCCTTGATAGAACTATCTCCTGGCCACTAGTTTCTTTAACGGCCGCTAAAAAGCGATCTCCCGGCTTAACCTCTGCTTCAATCCTAGCAGGATGAATCTTGCCACCAAGAGAAACTAAACCTTGTTGATTTTTATTTGTGCTTATTACTTCAACCGTTAGACGCTGTCCAACAAGCAGCCTAGTTAATTCTACATTTTTATTTAATATGGAAAAATTATTAACATTGATATTCATACTATTTTTATACCATATCCTTTTTTTAAAAATATAATAAGGTGGAAACAACGATATGAGTTTTTTAGAAGCTATTATGTTATTATGTTTTGGTTCAGCTTGGCCCTTTTCAATTTATACTTCCTATAAAACAAGAACAGCCAAAGGAAAGAGTATATTTTTCCTTATTGTCTTACTTATCGGATATTTTTCCG
>JAGXFZ010000084.1 GCA_024637055.1 Gracilibacter sp.
AAAAGGTGGGATTTTCCCACCTTTTCTCTTAAAGAGGAAGAAGATGTTTGATAGTAAAAATAAACAAGAAAAATATATTATAGTTTCCCAAGCAATAACATTTTTTCTTTTGGCCATCTTAGTTCTTACGGCGGTAAGCTTTAAGAATCAGCTATTTAATGAGCTTGGCTATTTACATTCAATAGTTATGTTTTTAGTCATGCTACCTCTGATAGTTTTTGTCAGATATTTTAGCGTCTATCACAATAATGTTGTGCTCGAGATTCTTGTGAACACCTTTTTCTTCACTGTCTCAGCTATTTTTCTTGTCTATACTGGTGATCCATCCTTCAAAATTCTTCTAATCATGCCAATAATACTCATAGCTCTTAAGTATGGAACTAGGTATTCAATACCAACCTCATTATTTTCTTTGGCTGTCTTGTTCTATGTCAGTTTTAAGAATGGATTCTCTACTATTGATGGCGATATCATGTATGCCATAATTTTCATTCTAGTAGCCTGGCTTCTAGGTAACATGAGAGACACTGAGAACGAGATTCGGATTAAGTTGGAAAGGTTAGCTAACTATGACGGGCTTACAGATCTTTATAATCATAGAAGCTTCCAGTATATTATGGATAGCGAACTCGATAAGGCTAAGGAACAAAAAGGGATAGTAAGTCTGATATTGTTGGATATCGATTATTTCAAAGTATATAATGACTCCTTCGGTCACCTAAAAGGTGACTTTGTCTTAAAACAAGTGGCCGCTATTATAGACTTATGTAACCCACCTACTGGATACTGTGCTAGGTATGGGGGAGCAGAATTTGCGTTAGTTTTACCGAAGATGGGTATCGAATATTCGAAGACAGTAGCTGAGAACATCCGTAAAACTATAGAAGAAACAGTTTTTCCCGGCATGGAGGTTTTACCCAAAGGTAAACTTACCGTGTCCATTGGTCTGGCTGAATATCCTGTGATGGCTAATACCAAAGAAAAGCTCATCCAAAAAGCCGATGAAGCCCTTTATAAAGCGAAATTTATAAGTAAGAATAAAGTTGAGGCTTACTACTCTGTATTTGACGAATTAAGCTTAGTTTTAGCGGATGAAGAGAAAGATATTTTTAATTCTATCCGCACATTAACCATGATAATCAATGCCAAAGATAAGTATACCTACGGTCATTCGGAACGAACTATGGAATTGGCCAGCAGATTTGCTGATAAGATAAATATGTCTAAGGCTAGTACTACTCTTATGATTTACAGTTCTCTTCTCCATGATATTGGCAAGATAGAAATAGCCAGGGATATTCTAAACAAACCAGCGAAGTTGAATGGTGATGAATGGGAAATTTTAAAATGTCATCCGCAATGGGGGGCAGAAATCATCCGCCCCTTGAAACCTTTCGAAGGAATAGCGGAAATAGTACACTATCATCATGAAAATTACGATGGAAGTGGATACCCACAAGGTCTAAAAGGCATATTGATCCCTTATGGGGCTCGTGTTTTAAGAATTATCGATAGCTTTGACGCCATAACCACGAATCGCCCATATAAACCCGGTATGAACAAAGAACAAGCTATTGAAGAGCTTGCCAAATTCTCCGGAATCCATTATGATCCTGTTATTTTTGAGCAGTTTGCGGAGATGATTTTGAATTACGATTTTTATACTGCTGAGCATGATGCTGATGACAACTAAACTCCAAAGAATAATGAAAGGCTGATTAAACCAGTACTTTTGTGAGATTGAACACAATTACTGGTTTTAATTGCCTCAAAAAAAAATATAGAAAAATAGAGGAAAACAATAATAGTACATGGTATAATAAATTCTGAAATGTCTGAATAGCTGAAATATCTGAATAGTATTATGCTAAAAAAGTAATAAAGGGGGTTAGGGAAATTGAAACAATACGACGCAAAGAAGCGCCTGTTCGTGGACGTTAGTCTATGTATGGGATGCAAAACTTGTGAACTGCGCTGTGCTGTAGAAAGAAATTCTATCAGCAAAACACTAACTGAAGCTGTACAGGAGGAGATACTCCCAAGGCCTAGGGTATATGTACAATGGCAAGGGGGAGAATCAGTACCTGTCCAATGCCGTCATTGTACTGACGCTCCATGCCTAGAGATATGTTCGACAGGGGCGTTACAAAGGGATGAAGAAAGCGGTTGTACCTATATCAATGGAGATAAATGTATCTCTTGTTGGATGTGTATTATGGTTTGTCCTTACGGAGCAATAGCTCCGGCAATAGAGAAACATGCCGCTGATAAGTGTGACCAATGTTTCCAAATGGCAGAACCATATTGTTTGGCTTCGTGTCCAACAGGTGCCTTGCAATTGTTAACCACTGATCAAATCGAAGCACACCTGAAAGAAAAAAGAAAAAGTATAGCAATTTAATTAATTGATTAGAAAGTTAATACCAACTAGTTGTGTGTTAATGAAGGAGGAAAAAGTAATGCGCCAAGTAAGAAGAAAGATAGTTGACCCATCTGTGCGGACCTATTTGTTAAAAGCAAAAAAAGAAGGGATTAAACTATCTTGGAATAGGTTTGAAGATATGCTCCCTCAAGACGGTTTCGGGAGACTGGGCCTGTACTGCCATGATTGTTTGCAAGGTCCTTGTCGTCTAAATCCTTTCAGTGAAGACGAAGAGCGGACTATCTGTGGCCTGACAAAGGAAAATTTAGTTAATAGAACGCTTTACCGTTTGGTTTCCAGTAACGATTTAGATTTAAATGCATCAGATTTGGATTGCGGGTGTGAAGATAACGATAGCCTATTAGGTCTTGTTCGTTGTCAAGTAGAAAGCATGAAAGTTATGGGCGGTTCCCGTAACGTTCAAGGGACAACCAGACAAATCGGATTAGGTGTCCTTCGAGAGGATTACATTAACATCTGCTTAGAAGGAGTCTCTCCTGTATTTATGAACATGGTTCAGAATTTGGCAGAGGAATTAACCGAAGAGGCTACCAGCAAAGGAGCACGCGGTTACAATATTGTTGTCGCAGGAGATATTTCCCCTGTATTTCCTTTCTCATCAGTAAGTAATATTGGTGGGGTAGAATTCGCAGTACTAACTGGTTTGCTCGACTTTTATATGGTTGGAACAAAAGGATTAGGGCGAGGAAGGAATGTAGTTCCTCATTATCATACTTTTTTTGCTCAAGCAGATCGTTCTATCTGTAAGGTTAAGGTGAAAGAATTGCTAGTTCAAGCAGCGATTGCCTATACAAAGCGTGATAAAAGTAAGATTCTTGCTTCAGATCAAATCAGTGAAGTAGAACTCATAGATTTAGATAAGGAAAGCATCCAGACTAATATTAACAACGGATGTTTTAAAGCTGTCTGCATTCTAGGTGGAGGTACAAACCTTAAAGTTACGCAAGATGCTTTACTTTGTGAAGCTGCAGTGAGACTAGCATCCATGGGTGTGTTATGCCTTACTTATGGTAATGCAGCTGTCACCCTAGGTAAATATGGATATCTACAAAAAGCTGGCGACTTAAATGCTCTTGTTAGTTGTGTAGGAGCAGAACTAGATGTGGTAAAAATACTAGATTTAGTAGAATCATTGGATAAGGAAAAGGTTATTGGCCTTATGCCTGAACTAACTATGCCACGTGATATAAGTAATGCTTTGGCTTTATCAGGATCAGGAGTAAAGGTTCTTACTTCAATTAATTTACCACTAGAAGGCAGTAAGGCAGTTGGAGCCGAAATCAATAAGCTCATAACATACTGTTCTCCTTCAGATTATGTAGAAGAAGCACTAAAAGCACTAAAATTGTAAAGGAGAAGAGGAGGGTTAAATTTGCGTATCGATAAAGTTAAATGCATTGGTTGTGGACAATGTCGACCGTTTTGTACGATGAGCTCTATTCATTTTACTCGGAATCAAAAAGGCAACAAGGTACACTGTACTGTAGATGAAGATGAATGTGTAGATTGCGGAATATGTTATCGTTCTAAAGTATGTCCTACAGATGCCCTGTATCAACCTATCCATGGGTGGCCTCGTTCTATCAGAGGGACGTTCAGTAATCCTTTAGCAGAACACAAGGAAACAAGAGTCCCTGGACGGGGTACAGAAGAAATGAAGACTAATGATATAACAGAACGTTTTAAACGGGGATATGCAGGTATGGCAGCAGAAATGGGCCGCCCTGGAACCGGAGCCCGTTTAAGGGATGCTGAAAAGGTGTTTAAAGCTTTAGCTAAATTAGGTGTAGAGTTTGAAAAAAATAATCCTTTGACAGGGTTACTAATAAACAAAGAAACAGGGGAGATGAATCCTGAAGTTCTAGATGAGAAAGTACTTTCTGCAATTATAGAAATGGTTATCCCCTTGGAAGAAGTTATTCCTATTTTAGATACTCTGGAAAAGGCAGCTCTGGAAATTGATACCGTCTTTTCCATAGATTTGGTTGCTCGTGTGGATGAAGATTTATCTGTTCCGACGGCTAAGATTATGGCGAAGGACGGAAGATGGCACTCCTTCCATGGCAAGACTAATCTTGGTTTGGGTCGACTTCAAGTGAAAGGAGCGGATTTATAAATGACACATACTCTGCACCGTCGCGGGAGTGAAGATAGTTTAAGCGAAGATTTTGTAATATTCTCGATGACAGCCAAAGGATTTAACGAGAAAAACTCAAGCGGAGCTTTAACAGAGTTTCTGAGGATATTAAGCAAGTACCCAAAAGTGAACATGGGAGACATGAAGACTGGCGGGATGTATCTTGTAGATGAAGAACAAATAATTGAAAACGTTCAAGATACCTCCATCGTTCATGCTGTTTTTCAGGATAAGAAAGATGTGATCCAAGCTGTTAAGGAACTCAAAGAAGCAAACCTTGGGGTTTCTGTAACTGTGACAGGTATAGTTGACGAAGTTGGGGGAATATGCAAAGAGGCGGGGATAGACCGCCATACTGTAGAATACTCGGTGGGCATCCGAGGTAAGCTTTCCAAGCTACCGGAAGATGAGCTGCTGGAAATAACTACGATGTGCGGACATGGGATGGTGTGCCAGAACTTAGCTCGTCAGATGCTATTGGATGTCAAACGAGGAAGACGCACTGCTGAGGAGGCTGGACAATATCTAGCAACGCCTTGTGTTTGTGGTGTATTCAACGCTAAAAGAGCCCAGCGTCTACTTGAAGAATTGGTAGAAATCTGGTGCTTTGATGAACTCTAGGGGAAGGGGGGATATAAGTGGTATATCTGATAATTGGTAATGGCCCCGCTGGCATCAGTGCTATAGAAAGTATCAGGCAGATAGATGATCAGGGTAGTATTATCCTTATCTCCAAAGAAAACAATCAACCATACAGCAGGATAATGACTCCAGAATATATGACAGGCGAAGTTGAAGAAGAAGATCTCTTTTTTAAAGGTACTGACGTTTATGCCAATTATAATGTTGAGACTCGCTTGGGCAAGATGGTTGAAAAAGTTTTGCCTGAACAGAGCATGGTTGTTTTAGATGATGGTGAAAAAATATCTTATGATAAACTGCTAATTGCCTCTGGCTCCCGTCCTATAGTTCCTTCTTTTGCTAAGGAGGATATCAAAGGGGTCTTTACCCTGTGGGACAAGATTGATTCAGAGAGAGTCAATAACCATCTCCCTAGAGTCAAGAAGGCAGTAATCGTAGGGGGAGGGCTGGTCGGTCTCCAAATGGCGAGATCGCTGACTGCCTATGGAATAGATATAACTATCATAGAAAAAATGAATCGTCTCATGCCATTACAACTTGATGAAACAGCTAGTGACATGGTTAAGGAATTATTAATCAGGAGTGGGATTAAGGTTTTACTTGATACGGAGGTCGTATCTTTAGAAACTGATAATCAAGAGATAAAAGGGGTTCTAACCAAAGAAACCAAAATTCCTGCCGATATGGTGTTATTGTCTATCGGAGTGAGACCTAACCTGGAAATGGTTCACCATACTTCCCTCGAAATTGATCGGGGACTGTTAGTGAATGAGTATCAGCAAACGAATATAAGAGATATCTATGTTGCAGGAGACGTTGCCCAAGCACTCTGTCGGATAACCGGGGGTTGCAATGTAAGGCCTTTATGGCCTTGTGCCATACAACAAGGTAAGGTAGCAGGAACAAATATGGCTGGAGGACAGGAAATATTTCAAGGTAGTATTCCTATGAATTCCTTTCAGATATTTGGACTCTCGGTAGTATCTTTCGGTCAGATAGAGGTAACAGAAGATGTAGAAGAAAAAATAATTAGCTACCCTGCCTCAGGTGCTTACCAAAAGCTGTTCCTAAAAGAAGGTAAACTCCTAGGAATAATTTTTGTAGGAGATATTCAACAGGCCGGCCTGCTATTCCATAAACATGGAAAGTCACTTCAGCAAGGATACTTTGGTACCATACCATTAGTTGAAGTGGAAAATGTATACGTATAATAAAGCTATGGATAAATAATAAATAATTATATCTTTAATTGTATTAAGAAACCCGGCAAGAAATTTTTACTTGTCGGGTTTTGTATTCTCAATAAGTTGATCGAGAAGTTTTTCTGCTAGACGTTTTTTGGCATATGCTTCGGTGGTCAAAGCTATAATTGTATCGATAAGTGTTAAGTTATCAAATTCTGAAGATAAGATATCGCTATAGAGGCTTGAGAGATCTTCATATGCTGCCTTTTCTGTAGTCAGAAATTTATCATAGAAATCATCGCTGGATAGTCCGGAGTCTTCTACTCTTCTAAAAAGTGCTTGGATATCTTGGATAGACATGACCTGTTTTAGATGAAAGATAATGATCAAAAATTTAACTTGATCACTATTGTACTTCTTCTTACGAGGTTTATTCATCACTCCCGCTTTGACATAATTATTAATCATAGATTTGGTTAAGATGTTTTCTTTAGGATCTCTCTTAAAGAACTCATATTGTTGATCGAAGAAGGTTAACAATTGATCCATATAGATATCGATATTAGGAATTTCGCTATGCTCAACGCCTCGATAATTTAAGATAATATGTTCATCGCTATCTTTGTTCATATTTTTTCCACTCCATTATCTTGTTCCTAATAGTTATTATAGACTAAATACAAATAATTTCCAAAAAAATATTCAATACTAGTTGAAATATATACATATTGGCTTTACAATAGTAATATAATAACATGTAGTTAACAAAACCACATACAAGGAGAGTAATACTATGTTGTTGAGGATTAGAGAACCAATAAACTCTGTGTCACATCTGGTCGGAGTAGTGTTATCTATGATCGGGCTTATTATCCTCTTGGTTAAGTCTGTCCAAGCAGGAGGAATAGTTCATCTGCTGGCAGCCCTTATTTTTGGTTTAAGCTTGATACTGCTGTATTCATCTTCCATGATTTATCACGGAGTTGTCTCTAGTGTCGAGGTGATACGAGCACTTAGGAAAATAGATCACTGTATGATCTATGTGCTTATAGCAGGTACATATACCCCTATTTGTTTACTTACGCTCCAAGGCAAATTAGGAATAGGCTTATTAATTGCTGTTTGGTCTCTTGCTATCTTGGGTATTGTATTGAAGCTAGTGTGGTTCGATGCCCCTCGCTGGTTATATACAGGGTTTTATCTTCTTTTAGGGTGGCTGGCTGTGTTTTTTATCTATCCTATTTCCTTAGCTTTACCAGGTGAAGGCGTATTACTATTGGTTCTGGGTGGCCTTTTTTACACCACAGGATCTATCTTTTATGCTCTAAAACCCAAAAGGTTGAAACTATGGAAGCTAGGCTTTCACGAGATATTTCATTTATTTATTCTAGCTGGTAGTATTACACACTATATGTTTGTATATTTTTATGTGCTAGCATAATCATTCATTAATCATTTCCTGAAGTCTTTCGTTCAGAAGCTGACCATTTTTTTTGTAGGATTCGATATCTATCCTTTCAAGGACTTTTAGATATTGTCCGTAGGCCCACATAGCCATCTGAAGATCATCGTTATGGAGGAAGTCGATACATTCCCCCAGCCACAATACGGCATAACTGGTATCGTTCTCTAGGTTAGTTTTTTGTTTTTCCATTGCTTCGATGAATTGTTCAAGGTTAATATTGCTCATTTTGTTACCTCCTAAATTGTTACACTGTATGCTAAAGTAAGAGCTACACCTCAGCATACACTTTTCGGCAATTAGCATTATGTGGGTTATGGGCTGATGGTGCTCCCGTTTATAAATGTCATGCAGATTTGCATGACATTTATATTATAGTTTTTCGATATAGGACAGCATCTGCTCCTTAGTTAATAGTCCTACTCTTTGATTTATAATTTTCCCTTCTTTATCGATGAAGATCGAGACAGGGATGGAATTCACTTTATAGAGTTTGGATACTGCCATCTCGGGGTCTAAGAGGACAGGAAAACTAAACCCGTTGCTATTAATATATTTTTCAACAACATTCTGGCTTTCTCCTACGTTGACGGTTAACACGACTAAGTCTTTATCTTCATACTCACGGTGGATCTCTTCAATGTCGGGCATTTCTAGTTTACACGGTCCACACCAGGATGCCCAAAAGTTGATATAGACATTCTTTTGTCCTCTATAATCTGAGAGAGACACGGTGTTGCCATCTAAGTCGGTTAAAGAAAAATCAGGTGCTAAATCAATTTGACCGGTGTTTGGTGGTGTAGGATTATCGCCTTCAGGTGGAGCGTCTAAAGGATAAAATAGTAGGGAATAAATAACTAACCCTGCCAATATGACTAGAAGACCAAGAATAACTCTTCTCACGTAAATCCTCCTTTTTTATGATTATGGCATTATTCTTACAGGAAGTTAAAGTTTAGATATCCTCCTAGGATGGCGATTTTATTAGTATAAACGAGGATACCTGTGACTATCAATAAGATTCCACTGATAATCGAAACTGCTTGAATATATTTTGAGAATTTCTTAAAGTAATAAGTGAAACTTCCTATAGCAAAAGCGGTCAACAAGAATGGAATAGCCATTCCTAGAGAGTAGAACGAGAGGAGTAAAACACCACTCCAGATTGTATCGAGGCTGCTTGCATATAATAAGATAGAAGACAATATAGGGCCGATACAGGGAGTCCAACCGGTAGCAAAAGCCATACCGACAAATACTGGACCTAACTTACTCTTCTGGGCAAAAGGAATGAGCCTTTTCTCTTGGTAAAGCCACTTTATCTTAAACAGTCCAGTTAGATGAATACCCATAATTATAATAAATATGCCTGCGACTTTTCTAAGAATATACTGATACTCAGTGAACACCTGCCCAAGTGTACTGGCAGAAGCACCCATAACGATAAAAATTAATGAGAAACCGATGACAAAGCCGGTTGCTTTAATCATCAGGGAAGCTCGAGCTTTATCTGAAGTCATCTCAGTAACAGCATTACCAGTTAGATAACTAAGGTAAGCAGGTATAAGGGGAAGGATGCAGGGGGAAAGAAAAGATAATAGTCCCGCCAAGAATGCTAAGGCTAAAGATACATTCGGCATGATAAACCTACTTTCTATATTATGACACTGTTTTATTATAATTTAAAACAAAGAATATTTATAGACCCATATTTCTCTATAATACCAAATTAAAGCACAAGTTTATTGTTAACAAAAATTGTCAACAATGGGTTGGAAGCTCTATCCGTAAGTGGTAAGATTATCATTAGAATACATAGATTTATAGAACAAATAAATAGGGAGTGGTTATATATGAAATATGTTCGATTTGAAACAAAAACGGGAGCGAAAAAGCATGGCGTTTTAAAGGACGATAAAATTAAGGTTGTTGAAGGCAGTATATTCGAAGATCACAAGATAACTGATGAAGCCTATTCTATTCATACAGTCAGGTTATTAGCTCCTGTGGAACCGTCAAAGGTACTTTGCATAGGCCTTAACTATGTTGATCATGCGAAAGAATTTGGAAAACCCGTTCCAGATGAACCGTTACTTTTCCTTAAGCCATCTACCAGTGTCATCGGTCCAGAAGATAATGTTATTTATCCACCTCAGACTAAGAATCTTCATTACGAAGTTGAACTAGCCATAGTTATCGGTAGAGTTGCAAAGAATGTTAAACATTCGGAAGCTCTAGGATATGTATTTGGTTATACAGTTGCTAATGATATAACTGCCCGTGACCTTCAAAGTACAGACAGTCAATGGTCAAGGGCTAAAGGTTTTGATACATTTTGTCCATTAGGCCCTTGGATAGAGACCGAGGTTAAAAACCAAGATAACCTTGATATTAAGCTTTTCCTTAATGGAGAGGAGAGACAGAATTCTAATACTAATAATCTTGCCTTCAAGTGTGCAGATCTAATTGAATACTTATCAGGTATCATGACTTTACTGCCTGGAGATGTGATATTGACAGGGACACCTGGTGGAATAGGGTCAATGCAACCAGGAGATAAAGTGGAAGCTTATGTAGAGAAGATAGGGACATTGACGAATACTATAGCTTTGCCATAAATATGTGATTGCATATTTACATATTACCCGCTCACCACGC
>JAGXFZ010000085.1 GCA_024637055.1 Gracilibacter sp.
AGGTAGGTTAATGCAAGTGAGAGCTACACCGTAGCATACACTTTTCGGCAATTGCGACCTCCTGTCGCAAACTGCCGCGCTCCGCAATCCGTGCTCCGCTTGTCGTGTACGCTACGGTGTAGCTTAGATACATTGGGGTGTTGGGCTGGGCTACGGTGGACGACGTGAATGCTAAGCATATTAGACCGTCTAGAGTGCATACTGCAGTGCAGCTACCCTGCTTGCAAGAGCTGCGGTGTAGATCAGAGTTGTTATCTAAGCTCTTAGGAGGAGGCAAACAAATGGAATTCGCAAACAGACTAAACAATCTCCAGACATCGATATATTCTCAGTTAGCAGAAATGAAGAGAGAATTATCATCATCAGGTAAAGATCTGATAGACCTTAGCATAGGTAGTCCCGATCTTTCTCCTCCGCACTATGTGAAACAGGTTATCAGTCAACTTTCATTAGATGATCATGCTTATGATTATACCCTTACCAGAGGAATTGCTGAGTTTAGAGAAGCATGTGCTACTTGGTATAAAAAACGCTTCAATGTAGATTTGGATCCAGAGACGGAAGTATTACCTGTTATGGGGTCTCAGGATGGACTATCACATATTTTTTGGGCCTTTATTAATAAAGGGGACGCTGCCCTTATCCCTGATCCTGGATATCCGATTTATTCAGATGGTTTAGCTCTAGTTGAAGGTGAAAAGATTCCTTTGCCTTTAGTAGCAAAAAATAATTATTTACCTAATCTATCAGCCATCAGTGCTGCCAATGCTTCTAGAGCGAAACTTATGATTCTGAATTATCCTAATAATCCCACCGCTGCTGTTGCCTCGAGTGAAGTTTTTGAAGAAGTAGTCAATTTCGCTGGCAAACACAATATCGTAGTATGTCATGATGCTGCTTATACAGAACTGGCATTCGATGGTTATAAACCGATGAGCTTCCTACAAACTGCAGGCGCTAAGGAAGTAGGGGTAGAATTCCATTCTCTTTCTAAGACTTTCAACATGGCTGGAGTTAGACTAGGATTCGTCGTAGGTAATGCTAAGGTTCTGAAAGCTCTCGAGACTATTAAATCCAATATTGACTACGGAACATTTAGGCCTATCCTTCAGGCTGGTATAGCTGCACTTCAGGGACCAGGAGAAATCATTATTAGTAATCAAAATACTTATAAAAGAAGAAGAGATATATGGATAGAGGGATGTAACCGTGCTGGTTGGCAGATAACAAAACCTAAAGGTTCGATGTTTGTGTGGGCACCGGTACCTACTAAACAGGATTCATTATCTTTTGTCAGAGATTTAGCTACTGATGCAGGTGTGATATTGGTGCCAGGAATAGCGTTTGGTGAATATGGAGAAGGCTATGTGAGAGTAGGACTTGTCAAAGATGAAGTGGTAATCAGTGAAGCTGTTCATAGAGTTAAAGGTTTTTTAACAAACAAGGATTAAAAAAGCACTTCTGGGTATAGAATAGTAAAAGGAAATCTATACTCGGGAGATGAAAAAGTGAGTATTAAAGAAGAAAACCTTTTACTTAAAAAAAGAATTACGGAATTAGAAAAACAGCTCGATAATTTACGTTTAAGCAGGCGTATACTTATGGATCTTCTCGAGCAGATTGAAAAGGAAAAAAACATACTTACCTCAAAGCTTGAACAGAAGTCCAAGCACCTACAGAAGTATCGGAAATTAGGTCAAAGTAAGTTTTTATCTCAAGACTTTCAAGTGTTAGAATTAAAGAATTATATGAGAGATTAGATTCAAAATAAATGATTTGAACTCAGATACTCGATATGCTGAGTTCATTTCCAATTAATATCTAAATATATTTCTATAAAAAATCTGACTAGGCTATAGTTGTAAAGTCAATGCTTATTATCTGCCTCAAATAGTATTTGTTCTAATTGATTACGTGGTAGGTGATGATTCTCTATTAATGCCTGAATGTCCTGATTAGTACCTATTTTGCTTGCAAGATGTTTTCCCCATAAGGGGTGCTGTTGGTAGATGACGATTGTTTTGGAGAAAATATTTTTAAGGCTAGTGATTTTGGTTTTTGTTCTTTGTGGTAAATAGTCATAACTTACGATAAAAATTCTTTGCCAGAGGTGTAATCTTATTAAAGACTTACCGCAATCGTGTAGGAAAGCGGCTTTAAGTATATTGTTAAAAGCCGTTTCTCCTATGTTATGTATTATTTCAGATTTCTGGAATAAAACTTCATAGGCAACATCAATTGCATGACGTTGTTCTATCAATAACTGCTTGCGGAATAAGCTTAGTTCCTTTTCAGTCAAGACTTTTTGTAACCAAGTTATTTCTTCTTCTTTAATCTTTGGCAGAATGGCCTTATATAACTGCCTTAATCTATAAAACATATATGATCAACCTCTCATATTATTCTAATAAAAAGTCTCCAATTAAGCTACTAAATAAAAGAATTTTCTGGTATACTATTCAGAAAAGCATTTCAAGAAAGGAGTATGTTATGATTGCTGGAAGAATTGAAAAAGAGGGTCTTACTTTTGACGATGTGTTACTAATACCTGCTAAATCTGAAGTCTTGCCGAAAGATGTTGATATCAGCACGTATCTCACTCCTCAAATAAAACTGAGCATACCTCTAATGAGTGCAGGTATGGATACAGTCACTACTTCCCGGATGGCAATTGCAATTGCTAGGGAAGGTGGAATCGGGATTATACATAAAAACATGACTATTGAAGAACAAGCGTTAGAAGTCGATAAGGTTAAGCGGTCTGAGCATGGTGTAATCACGAATCCGATTTATCTAAGCCCCAACCATAAGATTCAAGATGCGTTGGAAATAATGTCTCGTTATAGGATATCGGGCGTACCCATAACGGTGGAAGATAAGTTGGTAGGGATTGTAACCAATCGAGACCTAAGGTTTGTAACTGAAATACAGCAACCAATAGACGAAGTAATGACTAAAGAAAAGCTTATTACTGCTCCTGTTGGAACCACTCTGGAGACAGCCAAAAATATACTTATTAAACATAAAATAGAAAAACTGCCTTTGGTTGATAAAGATAATAATCTTAAAGGTTTAATCACGATTAAGGATATCGAAAAGGCAAGACAGTATCCCAACTCTTCAAAAGATGATCGTGGTAGACTCAGAGTTGGAGCAGCAGTGGGCGTTAGTAATGAAACCATGGAAAGGGTTAACGCTCTCAATAAAGCAGGTGTTGATGTTATCGTACTAGATACTGCGCATGGGCATTCGCAAGGAGTTATCAATACTGTTCGGATTATACGGCAGGAATATCCCGAAATGCAAATCATAGCAGGTAATGTCGCGACTGCTGAAGCTACGAAAGATCTCATAGAAGCCGGAGCTAATGCCGTAAAAGTCGGGATTGGACCAGGATCAATTTGTACAACTCGGGTTGTTGCAGGAATAGGAGTCCCTCAGGTTACAGCCATCATGAATTGTGTCCAAGAAGCAGATAAATATAATATTCCTATTATAGCAGATGGAGGAATTAAATTCTCTGGAGATATCGTCAAGGCCATTGCTTCTGGGGCTCAGGTTGTAATGATAGGGAGTTTATTTGCCGGAACGGAAGAATCCCCTGGAGATATTGAAATATACCAGGGAAGAAGTTATAAAGTATATAGAGGCATGGGTTCCATCGGAGGGATGAAGGCTGGAAGTTGTGACCGATATTTTCAGGAAAAAGAACAAAAGCTTGTTCCAGAAGGAATCGAAGGCAGAGTACCATATAAAGGACCTCTAAGTGATACTGTATATCAAATGCTAGGGGGACTTCGAGCTGGAATGGGATACTGCGGAACCCCAGATATTAATAACTTGAGAAAGAACTCAAGGTTTATTCAGATGTCTTCAGCAGGCCTTAGGGAAAGCCACCCTCATGATATACACATTACGAAAGAATCACCAAACTATAGCTAAACCTAAGATGCAAAATAGAAATATTCTATAAGCATTAATCAGTTAATATATTAAAAACATATATAAAAAGTATCAAAAGGCCACTGGGAGGTAAAAGATGTCCAGTTTTCAAGCAATAATGATGGGAATCATTCAAGGGTTAGGTGAGTTCTTGCCCATCTCTAGCTCAGGGCACCTTGTTCTAGCACCTTGGTTATTCGATTGGGAAGTGCCCGGATTAACCTTCGATGTGGCACTTCATATGGGGACCTTAGCAGCAGTATTGCTATATTTCTGGAAGGATTGGATGGAACTTTTCAAGGCCGCTTTAACAGGGAACAACAAAGAAAAGAGAAAAATATTCTGGTTCTTGGTTCTAGCGTCTATTCCGGCAGCTATCGTCGGTCTTTTCTTAAATGATATCATTGAAAATGTTCTTCGTTCACCGTTAGTGGTTGGGATAATGCTTATCGTCTTTGCAATTATATTATACCTAGCAGACCGGAAGAAGGAAATCAGGCACCTTGATAGTATGACTTTAGGAGATGCACTAATAATTGGAACAGCTCAAGCACTAGCATTAGTTCCCGGCGTATCGCGTGCAGGAATTACGATGACTGCTGCCAGATACTTTTCTTTTTCTAGAGAAGATGCAGCCAGATTTTCTTTTCTCTTATCTACCCCTGTAATACTGGGAGCCGGTGTATTAGAGTTATCTAGTGCCAATTTTTCAGAAATTAATTTTCCGTTTATTCTTGGAGTAATTGTATCGGGAGTTGTAGGTATACTATCGATTTCTCTTCTACTAAAATTTCTCAGAACTTATAGCTTTAAGGTATTTGTTATTTATAGAATTTTGCTTGGTACTTTAATTATAGTATTATACACTGCGGTATAGCTTCATCATACTGATAAGCTATACAGTATGATGAAGTGAGCTCATATAAAAGTAGATATGGTAGGAGGGTTAGAATGCGCCATAAATTCGATGTCCAACTTATGGAACTCAAGAAGAAAATAGTTAGCATGGGTGATATGGTACATGAGGCGATAGATAAGGCTGTGCAAAGTCTTAAAAAAAGAGATCTAGAAATGGCTGAGCAGGTGATAAGCAATGATGAACGCATCAACCTTTATGAGCAAGAAATAGAACAGCTTTGTACTCATCTGGTAGCGACGCAACAGCCATTTGCTTCAGACTTAAGAAAAATCGTAGCTAGTTACAAAATTATTGCATCCTTAGAAAGAATGGGAGATCTTTCTGTTGATATAGCCAAGATATCAATCAGGATCGGTCCTGTTCCAATAATCAAACCACTGATTGATTTACCTAAGATGACTGAGTTAACTATAAAAATGATGCACATAGCAATCGAAGCCTTCATCAATGAAGATGTGGAATTAGCAAGGTCTCTAGCAGATATAGACCATGAAGTGGACAATTATTATAAAAAAGTATTTGAAGAACTTAATGATATGATGACCAAAGATCCTAAACTTGCTGCTCAAGGGGTATATCTACTACTAACTGCTCGTTACCTCGAAAGAATCGGTGACTATTGTACCAATATAGGTGAAGAAGTCATATATATGGAACTTGGAGTTAGAGAAGACTTAAATACCTAAACTGAATTTCCTTAACAAAACTCCCTGCTTAATTGAGCGGGAGTTTTTTATTGTGGCATACTGTCATTTCTCACATGGATTATGCGTAGTAATAAGAAAACAACGTGTGAGGGAGGATGCAAGGTGGAAGTCAACTGGAAAGAGTTATGGGACGCTAATCCAGAATTATTTATAGTTTCAGGATGGGAAGAATGTCCAGAAGATAAAAGAAAAGCGTTACATCTTCCTCCTCAGTTTCACTACTATAATGCAGGTGACTTGAATTTACGTGCCGGTATTGTTGCTATTCAGGGGAAATATAAAGATGAAGAATTGCTTTTGGCAGGTATTCTCTGGGGTGGGCGTATAGGAAACGGGGCCAGAACAGTTATATATTTTGTAGCGGAACAATTTACACCAGCTTTTTTAGGTGCAATAGCTGAGTTAGGTGGTATTTTATCTGGCAAGGCGGTTTACTGGAGGGAAAAACTGTCGCCAAGCCTCTATCCAGTTTACGAAAAAGAATCTAGGATTAAATCTCTTAACAATCTCACTGAATTGAGACCTGATTGGGATTTTTGGGAAAGGCAGCTTAATCCTGTTGCTAGGGGGCATTTAAAAATAGTAAGAAACTATCTAGAGGGCCTTAATAAAAGGAAAGTAAGGCTTGTTTTAGGAAAGAATAGAATAGTTGCCTATTGGGGAACTATAGAAATTGTAGAGATTAAGCTGAAAGGGAATAAATTTGAGCTCACCACCAAAGTAAAATGGACTAGGAACAAGAACATCTCATCTAAATTTATCAAAACGGGATGGGTTGATCTTTCGGGAAAGATTAATGAGGAATTCTGCCGAACACTAAATGATATTCTGGAATTATTAGAGAACATGGAGGCTAACAACTGTTTGGTTGGCAAAGATCTTCTTACATTAAAATTACTATATGATAAAGATTTTGTGCCTGGTTATTGGGGAACATATCTGGAATTACCCTGGTTAACTAAAGAAAAAAATGATATTCTGGAAACTAGTCAGTTATACTTTTTCAGAGGTAAAGATGAATTAAATGTTGTGTATCCCATCTTTGAAAGACCAGTTAATAAACTTGGTAGCATCATATTAGTATTTATAGCTTTAGAAAATAGCAGTCTTAGGCATAAAGGACTGCCAGAGAATCCAGACTTAAAATGGAATCGGAAAATATATCTACTCACTCAGCATAACTATCGGGATGAGTTGCGTCTTTGTTTAAATTGGCTAAAAAATAGAGACTTGTTTCCGGTTGTTGTTTTGCCGGAAGACTGGAAGACAGAAGGTTTTAAAAATATTGAGTCCTTCGACAGATATAATTGCTATTAAGTCTCTAGGAAATAATTGCAATAAAAAAACTCCCATAGTAAGATAGTAGTAAGAAGTAACACATATAAAGCTATGGAGAAAAAGATGATAGAGTATAGAAAAGCTAAACTTAGCGATGCGGAAGAAATATTAACGCTAATTAACTATTTTGCTGAAAAAGGATTGATGCTTCCACGAACCAGAAGCACACTGTATGAAGGCATTAGAGAATTTGTAGTGGCTGTTGACGATGATAAGATTATTGGTACAGGTTCATTACATATAATCTGGAATGATTTAGCAGAAATTAGGGCTCTGGCTGTCGATCATAACTACCACGGTCAAGGGGTAGGTAGAAAAATAGTAGATATTCTTCTAGAAGAGGCTATAGCCTTGCAATGCCCCAAGCTCTTCACCTTGACTTACCAGGTGGATTTTTTTGAGCATATTGGCTTTAGGCTCGTGGACAAGGAAACTATGCCTCACAAAGTATGGAAAGAATGTATTAACTGTATTAAATTTCCTAACTGTGATGAGAATGCAATGATTCTCAATTTAAGGTAATAAGTATTATGGAGTCTAAAATGTCAAACAAAATAGTAACTATATTTACCGATGGAGCATGTTCTGGCAATCCGGGCCCTGGAGGGTGGGGGGCAGTTCTTATCTATGGAGAACACAGCAAGGAAATAAGTGGTTATGAAGAAGTGACCACCAATCAAAAAATGGAACTCATGGCGGCTGTCAAATCTCTGAAAACTTTGAAAGAACCATGTCAAGTGGAACTTTATAGTGATAGTGCTTATCTAATTAATGCTTTTAAACAGAAATGGTATGAACGCTGGCAAAAAAACGGCTGGCTTAATGCCCAGAAGAAGCCCGTAGAAAACCGAGAGCTGTGGATGAAATTGTTAGAACTATCTGCAATCCATAGTATTAAATGGAACAAGGTTAAAGGTCATTCTGGAGACTTTTATAATGAGAGATGTGACAAGCTGGCAAGAAATGCCATTACGCAACAGCAAAGCAAAAGCAGTGGATAACTATAAAAGTATAGGGATGGTTCTAATAATTTTTGATATAATAAAACTTAGTGTTGACGAAATATAATAATCTTTACCAGCTTAAGCTTTGACTTATAACTAAGAAGAAAATCGATAAGAATAAATCTATACTTATTTGAATATTTAGACAGTTTCAAATAAGGTTGACTATTTATTTGATTCGTTAGATAATATTAATATATTAAAATGAAACTCTGTTTTATATACTGAAACAATTCGCGGGGTAAGACAGGAAATCGGCTTAGGTCGAAATAATGTCATACTATATACATACTGGATTGACTTTTGCAGTTACAAATAGTATTGAAAATTTAAAAAGTAGTAAACTATTTGTACTACTGATTATGTAGTCGCTTCTGGCAAAAAACATGGTCAAGCTAGGTATGAAAAAAATTGAGGGGAGGGAGTACTTCTAAAGTAGAGGAATTGACATTTGAAGTATTGACAAAGTAATGTAACAAAATTTCTTTATGGAAGGGATTATGCATGGCTAAATTTCTAGAGTATCAAGGTAAGGAATGGCTTGAAAAAGCTGGGTTGCCAGTTCCCAAGGGAAAAGTAGCATCCACAGCAAAAGAAGCCAAAAAAGTCGCGGAGTGGATCGGTGGTCCCGTAGCCGTCAAAGGTCAGGTTCAGGCTGGTGGACGTGGAAAAGCCGGTATTGTAAAACTAGTTAACACTCCTGAAGAATGTGAAGCTGTAGCAGCAGAAATTCTTGCAAAAGTAGTAGGTGGACTTCCTGTTAAACAAGTTTTGATTGAAGAAAAACTTGATATTAAGAAGGAATACTACTGTTCTTTCGTTGTTAACAACGCAAGAGAAGCTCGTAGTCCAATGTTGATGTTCAGTACCGAAGGTGGAATGGACATTGAAAGTGTGCCTGAGGAATTACTCTTCAGGGTAAATATCGATCCTATTTTTGGTTTCCAAATGTATGATGCGGTAGACTTTTGTTATAAGGCAGGAATTCCTGACAAGGAATTAAGTAAGTTTGCTTCTTTCCTTGTAAAGTTAGCTCAAACTTACAAAAAGTATGATTGCCAAATGTTAGAGATCAACCCGTTTGTCATGAC
>JAGXFZ010000086.1 GCA_024637055.1 Gracilibacter sp.
ATGTGCTCTTCAAAAAGATGCAAGAAGAAATCCATAATCCGGATACTCTAAGTGCTGTTCAGGGGATGTTCATCGAACATGATTTCGGGCGTTTATTTATATTTAATTTGGTGAAAGCAGTAGATAGGGTTCAGAATGGTGATGCTGAGGCCAAGGTTGATATCATTGGCAACGCTATACCTTATACTGATTTGCTGGCAAGACATATCGATAAAGAAGACAATGCCCTATACGATTTTGGAGTGAAGACTTTGTCGGAACAAATCGTCGTAGAAATAAACAAACTAAGCAAAGATATAGATGATAAACCTGAGAATAAAAGGCAGATACAAAAGTATACAAATCTGGTTGTAGATTTAGAAAAGAGAGTTGGGCTGAAATAGGTTAGTGCTAAGGGCTGCTGAAGAAATCTATTCGCCATAAAATAACTAACGCTTTAAGAATTTTCTTGTCTTATCTAGTTCCCTTATGATATTGTAAAACTTATTATACTTTCAATAACTAAGAAAACTGAAAAATATTTTTAGCTTCCTTAGGAGAAAAAAAGAGGGAATTTGAGATGGGAACTATAAAACTTTTAATAGTATTTGCTGTTATGATGATCTTACTTTGGAAAAAGAAGCCTTTAGCACCGGTAGTAACTGGCGCTTCCATCGCCTTGGCCGTTCTTTATGGAACAGATATAGTAGGGTTTTTCAAAATGGTTTGGATGGCAACCAAGCATCAGGACACTGTTGAACTAGCAGCAATTCTAACCTTGATTATGATTTTGGAACGTGTCCTGCGTCAACAAGGATATCTTGATCGGATGCTTAATGCTCTTACAGGACTTTTCCGGGACCGTAGAACTGTAATGGCTATAATTCCTGGCTTTATCGGACTAATGCCTAGTGCTGGGGGAGCACTCTTTTCGGCCCCTTTGGTAGAGCAAGCAGTTGGCAAAGCAGCTACAGCCGAACAAAAATCATTTATCAATTTTTATTATCGACATATCTGGGATTATTTTCTCCCAATTTACCCTGGAGTGCTACTTGCCGCCAAGATTACGGGGATCCCCCTTGTGACTATGATACTGGCGCTTATGCCTTATGGTATCCTAATCATTCTTATGGGATTACCTTATCTTTATAGCTTAAAGATGAAAGAGGTAGAAACGAGTACATCAACTGATGATTCTGAAAATCAATCAGAGGTAAATACTGTTGGAAAATATTCAGCTGACCGAGCGGTTAGAAGTCAGCTTATCAAAGACGTGGTGTTAAGCACCCTCCCTGTAGTCGTCTTAGTAGGATTGGTCTTAGCCTCCGTTAACATAATCTTAGCAGCAATAATTGTTGTAACGGTATTGATAATAAAGCATGGTTATACTCCTAGGAAGTTCATAGCCTTAGTCCAAGAAGCCGTTGTTATTAAGACTTTGGTGATTTTATGGGCGATTATGTTCTTTAAAGAGGTTATGACCGCTACAGGGTCGCTTGACGGCCTTCCGTTGCTTTTAGGCAAGCTACCCATACCGGATTTTGCAGTTGTTGGTTTAATCAGTTTTATGGTTGCTTACTTGACCGGGCAAACCGGATTCTATGTAGGTATAGCATTCCCAGTTATAATAGCAGCATCTGGTGGATCAGTAAGTTTGCCACTGGCAGTGTTTATCTTTGTAACAGGCTCTGCTGCCACTATGCTAAGCCCCATGCATCTCTGTCTCTCACTGACTATCGATTACTTCAAGGCTGATTTAAGTAAAGTCCTACGCAAACTAGTTGTGTTTGAGAGTATTATAGTTGTTGTTGCTTTACTAATGTATTTAATTTTTGGGTAGTACATGATAAATAATAAAACAATAATAGAAGTTATTATATAGAAAAACCACTTGTAATCATCTGAATCATTCCTCTTTCTGAATCCCCAATCTAGTAACATCTATTAAATATTCGGTATTAATTATTCGACATTTACCGTCAATAACCTTTATTTATTCGTAGTATTAAGTAGTATTGTATCTAATTTGGCTCTATTACTATCTATTTTATAAAAAAAAACGGCTTTATACAAGCCGTCTCAAAGAAAGATATTATATTGTTAAGGGAAGTTAAGCAATTTGATTGAATAATGATGCTAATGTCATATATATTTGAATCTAAAATGGGCTGTTTTGCCAGAAGTGACAAGTACTACTTATCCTACTGACAAAACAGTCTTATTTACGATCTATGGAATTGTAACGCCATCCCAGATAGGAAGAGCAGCAAGGATAATTATAGCCCGTAGAGCAAACCCTCCAACTATCACTGAGATATCAGTAACTATTGTTAGATAAGAATGATGTCCTTTTTGGACGGCTTCAGAAGATTCTTTTGCAGCTAGAGAAGGTTCTTTAGCAAGTTGCTTCTCCGACTGTTTAGAATGCAGGTATTGACGGGTAAATATCACTAGTGGGAATAAGAGACCTAACCCAATAAAGTATCCCCAGAATACTAGAGAATAAACACCTGAAATAACTAACGCAGCGGACTCTTTGCCTACTGGTCCATAAACCCCTGAGTTCATCATCCCAAAAAAGATAGCGACAATAATTAACTCAGCACCGATTAGGTAAACATGGGCCTCGCCCTCGCGTCCCTCTTTGAAGTTTTTCTCTACCCAAGGAGCCAAAAGTGCAGTAACTGACAAACCTGTTGATAAGGCTGATGTTACGAAAAGAATGGGCATAAGTCCAGAATTCCAGAAAGGAACCGCTCCAATAACAGATAGTAGAAGACCAGTATATGCGCCAGTTGCTAAGGCTAAAAATGCTCCTGCCCAAGATATAATATTGGGTGCGGTTTTATTTGTGAATGCGAAGTATCCTTTAAGAAGTCCAACCATTATAAAAGCGGATAAAATATATACTCCCCAGGTCATAACTGAACTAAAGTTTGCGAGAAGTCTTATCAGTAGCCAGGGTTTTGTAAGTCCTTGCCCAAGATCAAATACGAGTAGTATGGTGCCAAAGGCTACAACTGGAGCCGCAATAAAGTAACCTACCCTACTAAGACTAGAATTTTTCCCTAACCAGCCTTTTTCTGCTGCAAAGGAAGTGAGGTAAGCTCCCGCGCCGAGTCCACCTAAAAATAAATAAATTACTATTAACCAGTGCCAATGCATTTTTTATACCCCCTATGCTTTCGGAATTATTATCAAGGATGGTTTTGTTAATTCGGGGTTAGGTAGTCCCTCTAGTTGACTAACTGCACCCTTGGATTTTTGTATCGTTGTAAGTTCCCCGTAAGTTAAAGCTCCAGTAGGGCAACGATGAACGCATGCTGGTTTTTCTCCGTTCTCCTGTCGTTCAAAACAAAAATGACATTTACTGATTCGGCCAGTATCGTAACTGAATTGAGGGGCATGGTACGGACAAGCATACATGCAGTATTTACAGCCTACACACTTTTCGCGGTCTTGAATTACAATGCCGTCTTCGTCTCTTTTTGTATAGGCCTTAACAGGGCATACTGTAGCACAAGCTGGTTTATCACAATGATTACAGCTTATTGATAAGAAATTCCCTGATTTTCCTGTTAACACGTGGCGCCACTCGGTACCTTCTTCCCATTCATTAGCATCTTTACACGCCGCCTGACATACTCGGCAACCAATACACTTTTCCTGATCATACTTAAAGCCCAACTGTTTTGGGTTCTTAGGGGCATCAGAACTAGCATCTGCTTTGACTATCCTTCCAGGAAATATTCCTAGAGCCAGAGCTGTAGATGCTATAGCTCCTATTTTAATAACCTTACGACGGCTAATTAGCTTTCCTTTTAAATTATCCACTATTCCCAACTCCCCTTTCCTTTTCCTTATTAGGAATTAGATATTTTTTATTTCACTTTATTTTTTACGTCTATCCATCACAATTGATCCGCCTATTAATAGTGCTGCAATACCAAGACCGCTAGCTAGTAACACATTGTTTGCTTCCTGATGAATGGGTTCAACAGGTAATGGTTCATAATGATCTAGAGGTTCTAGAGATTCTGAAGCTCCAGCTAATTCATCGGGAGGCCCAGCATCTTCAGTATTTTCTGTATCTCCTGTATTCTCTGCAAAGTCAGGATGACATTCTATACAGGATCCGTCTGTACTTAAATCAGGATAGGCAGCAACATCATTTGGCAAATACATTAGCATTCCAAGAGTAAATACAGAGATAAAAGTTAGCAGTATCAAGCTGCGATATAATAATCCAATTTTCCTCATTTTAGGTTTCTCCTCCTCTGTCCGAATATGTGCTTAAAGGCACTAATTTGTGCTCTTTGCCACAAAGAGTACATAGAGTACATAGAATATTTACTTGTCGAAAAGAATACCCTTCTTCCTTATTTCAGAGATGGCAATTTCTGCTATACTTCCTGTGATTAGACCGGTGATTACAGCTGATACAAGAAGTACAGGGAGATAATATAAGATTACAAGTTCACCTAATAAAAAAGAGGCTACTGTGATTTGCATTGTATTATGAAATATTGCTCCTACAATGCTAATACCTTTTATGCTGAAAACCCCAGAGAACTTCTTGTAAAGTAATGCCATAATTAAGGCGCTTACAATGCCCCCAGTTAGACTAAAGGCAAGCATCATTACTCCTCTGGTCAATAACGCTACGACAAAAGATCGGATTATTACAATTAGAAGAACATCTTTAAAAGGCAAGAAAATAATCGCTATTAAGGTGATAATATTTGCTAACCCAAGCTTTACTCCTGGTACAGGAATAGGTATAGGAATTACTGATTCTAATAAAGATATTAGAATTGCATTGGTAACAAGTATTATAATGATTGCATACCTTCTGTTTTTGTTCATGCTTATACCCGTCTTCGCCTTTTTATCAGGACAACCCGTTACCCTATCACCTTCTTTATAAGTGTAACCGCTTTTAGATAATACATTACAGTGATTAAGGTCACTCAAAAAATAAGGTGCCCCAAATTGTAATATAATAATCTTTTTAGGATACCTACAAGTACCATACATCCATGTTAACTATGTGAATGTCCTTTTAAGTGCTCCCTCATTAATCTATCATGGAAGGGAGGTTTTTTAAATTCTTACTTTTGTCCCAACGCTAGGTACATATGTCCTTAGCTTAGGGTTTTTTTCCTAATCCAATAACTGGCAGCCTCTGTTCTATTGGAAACGTTCAATTTCTTGAAAATATTGCTTATATAGTTTCTAACGGTTTTTTCGGAAATCCTCAAGGCTTCAGCTATCTCTTTATTTGATTTTCCGAGACTTACCATTTGTAAGATATATGTTTCTTTGCAACTTAGTTTATTTACTATATCAGGTTTTTGATTTGCAATATTACTAAAGACACCTTCGGTAACAGAAGGGTCAAGTACAGAATCCCCTTCATAGACCTTCAGTATACTCTCAATTAACTCTTTACTTTTGATATTTTTCAGAAGATACCCAGAAGCTCCTGCTCTGATTGTCTCCATAACCAAATGTTCTTGGGAATATGCAGTTAAGATAATGATCTTAATCTTAGGGAACCTACTTTTAATACAAATGCATCCATTAACTCCATCTCCATCAGGAAGCTTAAAGTCTAGTAGAATAACATCAGGAAGAGTTTGTGGGATTATATCCATAGCTTCTTGAAGACCTTTAGCCTCCCCGCAGACTTCTATACGGTCATCTAATTCTAAGATTAGTCTTAATCCATCTCTGACGATGCTATGATCATCAACTATCAAAACTCTAATTTTATTCTCCACTTTGGACACACCCCCCCTCTCTAAAAGGCACCATCGTCTATATCTGTTTTTCCTGCGCCCTCAATATATACCACTGTTTTATTAGGTAGGCAAACAATACTTTGCCCTGACTTAGTTATTATCCCTGTTTTAACACATACTTTATCTGGACATGAAGCATCTTCAACCCATATTTTATCCTTCTCCATTACTATATGAACATAATTATTTTCCGGAAGATTAACAGGTATTTCCATGTGTTCATTACTATTATTTAAAGAGAGTGTGTCATAAATCTGACTGTCTACTTTTATTACTGCATGTTTATCTATGTTGTCGGGCCAAATAAAATCTTTGATAAACCACCCTAAAGCTGCAACAATCAAAAGTATTAGTATGACAGCGTCGCCTTTTTTGAGCTTCATGCATTCACCCACTTATTTTTGTAATTGGTATTCATCTTTAACAATTTCGAAATTACTGTCATTTATTCCGGATGAAGTATAAACCTTCTTGTCAGAGGTAATAAAAATCGCTTCGGTGTTCGGCAATGTTTCAATCATCTGCATACCTTCTTCAAGCCCTAGCAGAAAGATGACCGTTGATAAAGCATCAGCATCTACGGAATCCTCAGTAACTATTGATATACTGAAGATAGCGTTTTCTTCAGGGTACCCAGTTTTAGGGTTTAAAATATGGTGATATCTTTTTCCATCTAACTCGAAATACCTTTCATAGGTTCCAGAAGATACAAGAGCCTGATTATTAAGCATCACAATACCCATATAATCGCCCCTTGGTTCAAGAGGATCTTGTAAACCTAACCTATAATATGAACCATCTGGTTTAGTGTTAAGAGTGAGTATATTGCCGCCTAAATTAATTATAGCATGCTCAATTCCTGCTTCTCTTAATATCTTAGCCGCTTCGTCAGCTGCATAACCTTTAGCAATCCCGCCTAAATCAACAATCATGCCAGCGTTATTAAGTTTAGCACTGAGATTTCCCTTATCTAGTAGTAAATTTTGATGATTGATTAAATGTAGCGTTTTTTCTATTTCCATTGCGTCTGGTATTCTTGCACTTTCCGTACCAATATTCCAAAGCTTAACAAGTGGACCTATGGTTATATCAAACTTACTGTTAGAAAGTTCTGAGTAATATTTTCCCTTCTCCAAAACATAAAAAGTATCCGCGCTTAGCTTAGTGTATGCTTGTCCCCCAGAATTATTTAACTGCATAATCTCACTTTTTTCGTTGTCGTCATTAATGGTCATTCTGTCTTCAATTTGAGAAATACGGTCAAAAACTTTCTGGAATATTTGCTTATCTTCAAGCTCATCGTAAATTGTTATTTTTGCCATAGTCCCCATGAGAAAAGCAGTTTCTGAGACAGGTTTAATTTCAGTCTGGTTTTTTGTTGAGGTACATCCTGCTAGAAAAGATATTAGTATTAGAAAAGTAATAAGATATTTCAATGGTAATATTTTTTTTATATACATAACTTCTGAACAACCTCCATTAATTGAATAGCAAATTACATTTTACCATAAAAAATACTAATAGTTAATTAAATATAAATATAACTTCATATTATAACAAGTACAAACAAATTATGATTATATATTGCATACAAAAAAGAGGGTGCCCATGGGCACCCTCTTACTAATTGTTGTTCTTTTGTTTAAACACTTGAACGATTTAGCAAAGTTTATTTAGCTTCTGCTAAGGCTTCCTCTGCTAGGTTGAAGAATTCTCCTACTTTGATAGATACGCCAGCAATATCATCGGTAGTTCCTGATTCATCCGTATAAGTGATTTTTGTTGGGTCTTGGGTTTCTAACAAGTATGCTTCGGCTTTTGTTGCTTGCTCATGCCATTCTGCTTGAGCTCCACCTTTAGCTACTAGACCATATTCACCTGATTTGGAGAGAGTATCCTTGTCTGGAGAACCTGCTTCTTCTCCAATAGCGTTGAAGTCAACTGCAACGATTGTTCCGTTCTTAACTGCGATATGAGCCATATATTTGAAGCCTTTTGCGAATTCTGCTGCTTGAGCATAGTAGAAGCCGTCCTTGTAAGAACCTTCTGCGATTGGGCCTTTATCTAAAGCCTTTTTGGCTATTTCGAAGAATCCTTTGACTTTTATAGATACGCCTGCGATTTCATCGGTAGCCCCTGCATCATCCTTATAACTGATTGCAGTAGGATCTTGTTTTTCTAAGAGATAAGCTTCAGCTTTAGCAGCTTGCTCATGCCATTCAGCTTGAGCACCGCCTTTAGCCACGAGTCCATATTCACCGTCTGCAGATAAAGTATCTTTATCTTTGCCGCCATTAATGTTTACACCATTCCAGTCGGCTGCCACGATGTTACCATTGACTACTGTTAAGCTAGCGGTATATTTCCAACCTTTAGCGAAAGCTTCTTCTTCAGCATAATAAGCGCCATCTGCATATTGACCTTTACCAACAGGTCCATTAGCTAGAGCTTCTTCAGCCAGTACAACAAACTCTTCTACACCAATTGATACTCCAGCGATGTCATCAGTCTTACCTTCAGCATCATAACTGATTGCGGTTGGGTCTTGGGTTTCTACCAAGAATGCTTCAGCTTTGGCAGCTTGTTCATGCCATTCAGCTTGGGCACCGCCCTTAGCAACGAGACCATATTTGCCTGATTTGGATAATTCTTTTTTGGTTGGTCCACCAGCTTTGTTAGCTGAGTTCCAGTCAGCTGAAACGATTTTGCCATCTTTTACTTCGACGGTAATCAGGTATTTCCAGCCTTTTTCGTCAAAGTCGGCTTGTGCAAAGTAGATACCGTCTTCGTACTTGCCTTTGGATTTCTCAGGGTCTGCTGTTACTGGTTGGTTACCTCCACAACCAGCAAGTGAAAGAATTAGCATAAGACCCAGAGCTACTGTTAGAAATTTTCTTAGCATTCGAAACATCCTCCCTAAAATTGATTAAATAATTCCCATGACTCTTTACTTAATTAACTATCAACTCTTTGTGATAGTCCTTTTAAGCACTTCCTTGTTTAATTTATCATGGAAAGGGAGGTTTTTATATTCTGACTTTTGTCCTAACGCTAGGTACATTTGTCCTTATATCGTGTTTTTTTTCAACCCAATAACTTCCATTGATCAATTTCTTCACTTAATAGACTCTTTGAGACTCCTACTTATGTTTTACTACTCACCTTTTGGTTTTTCCCAAGGTATTTTCATCTCAATTCTAGTGCCTTTTTTTGCTTTCCCAATAATAAATGATCCTCCAACCCGTTCTGTTCTATCTTGCATGGAACTAATCCCAAAATTTTTGTCAGGGTTGATATTCTTCTGCGAAATTCCTTTACCGTTATCTATGATCGTGATATACAAAAAGTCGTATCTTCCTTCTAGTAAAATACTTGCCTCTTCAGCTTCAGAATGCTTGGTCACATTGCTAATCGCTTCCTGGATAATATAATAAATTTGTGTGGATTTATCTGGTGATAGGTGGCCAGTAGTATAAGGGGAGATTTGGGACTCTAGATTAATTTTTATACTTTGATTATCGTTGAACATCTGAACCAATTGTTCCAGGCTATCATTTAGATCTTCTAATTTAATTTTACCTAAGGCAGTTGTCGATATAAATTCTCGAGTCTTGTTAATTGCATTATTTAAATCATTTTTTACTTCTTCTAAAATATCTCTCTTCTTATTTTCTTCTTTATTTATTGACAAATATTCAATTTTTAGTCCGGCCGCATATAATTCTTGAATAATGCTATCATGTATTTCTAATCCAAGCTTTCGTCGTTCTTTAGAGGCAATTTTAAACCTTTCCAATTGATTTAGTTTTTCTTCTTGTTCCCAACTAAATGTTGCAATTACCTTAATCAGCAAAAAATTTATTACAAATCCAATAAAAGCCTTAATAAATAAGGGGTTAAAATTAAAATATTCTACGAAAAGTTCTTTGTTAATTAAATTTGCTGGGAAGAATTCAGCTTTGGAAACAAGTAATCCTTCTAATAAACCATAAACTATAAAAACCCAAGCTAAATTCTTATATCTTTTTGCTATTATAACTGATTTTGTTTTCTCAATTAAACCAGCATTAATATATAATGCAATCGCTGATATTATACAGCTTGGGAATCCCAATAAATAACGTAATGTGATAATATTATAAGTATTATTAGTATGGTGGTAGTCTACTCCATATTTAGACATTAAAAAGAAAAAGCCTAACAAGTACAAGAGAGTCAAGATGATTGGTGTTTTAAGTATAATCCTTTTATATCTATCTCTAAGGGGTAATAAATCTAATCCAAAGTACATTAAAAAGGCAAAAGAAATAGCCTTAATTATAAGATTGCCATAATACACTTCTGTGTGATAATAAGGGTGACAAAGCTCAAGTTTAATAATCATAGAGATCCATTCACTAATACCATGAAAAATCCCAAAACCGCCCAAATACTTTAGGGATTTGATTAAAGATAAGTTCATTATCTTAGTGTCTTTTTGCAAGATTGCAAAAATCCCCATAGTAACCATAGCAAAACCATATATTAGATACAATACAAATTCGGTTACACTCATAAAGCTTTTCTCCTAAATTCTATTTCCTTGGCACGGTATGCTAGAGCCAATATCCTTTTTCAATTATTATAACCACAAGTATAAATAAGACAAAGCTTGAAACTGCAAACACATCTTTTTTGGATACTTTAAATTTATAGCCGTATAAATCATCAGCATTGACCGCTTCAACAAAGCTCTGTATCTTATCTATTTTTTCAAAAGAATTTACAATCAAAGAAACGATAATTTGAGATATTCCTTTAATATTTATTCTAAACTTTCCCTTAGTTCCCCCTATAGTTGAACGTGCACTTTCTAAGAACTTATTCTTCATTTCTACTCCCGTTCCCTTAAGGTCTAAAACAATGCACATAACTACTTTTAAGTAGTCTTTAACCGGAACACCGATTAATTTTAATGGGAATAGAAGTTTATCCAGTAACCCAATCACTGTTTTCATCGGAGTTGTATGAAAATAAAGGATGCTCACATACCAGATGAGAAACAGTCTAAATAGTCTTAGAAATATTTCATAAGACGATTGACTATATGCAAATAATTCGTTATTCGTAACCGAATAGATAAGACCATTGATCAACAAACCAAAAAGGTAAGGAATCAGAACGATTACGCAATATGAAGCGGCGCTAATTAACAAGGTTCGTAGTTTAATTCTGAGAACGAAAGTAACAATTAATAAGTAAATAGATATAATAATAAAACTCATCTGTTCTTCAAAAAAGAATGGTATGGTAGCGAGAACTGCGGCTAAGATAAATTTGATAAATCCATCCATCTCCCAGAACTCATTTTCTTTTAGTGTATTTAAACTATTTTCAGATAGATTGCTTGTCATATCAATATCTGTCACATTTTTATCCATTAATTATATCCTCATACTAATCACTAGTGCTATTATACACAACATGCGCTCATTATATTATTATTATTATTTCGGTGTCAATCATTACAATAGATAAGGGGACCTTTCTTCTGTCTACCCAAACAAAAAAACCAACAAAGAAAAGGAGTCACATCCCTCATTGATATACGAAAACGGAAGAGAAACTATATTACGGATTAATTTAAAGGGTAGGATGCGCCGTTAAAGCACATCCTACCCTTTAAATCTTACAATTGATAATCAAATGATATATTGAAGTCAACGCATAAGCCGAGTTCTGTACCTCTTGCGAGGTGATGATCATCTATCTAGGACTGGCGTTACCGACAGCCTCATGCGACCTTACCCGGGAACGGAACGGGCAGCTCCATTGTTCCCCTATTTGATCTTGCTCCAGGTGGGGTTTACATGGCCAGCCAGTTACCTGACTGCCGGTGAGCTCTTACCTCGCCTTTCCACCCTTACCGCTACGTGTAGCGGCGGTATCTCTCTGTTGCACTTTCCTTGGGGTTACCCCCACCGGGCGTTACCCGGCACCCTGCCCTTTGGAGCTCGGACTTTCCTCAGAGACTACCTTTCGGTACTTGTCTCCGCGACCATCCAGTTGACTTCGTCACAATATTACTAGATTATCTTGTATTGGTCAAATGAATCTGAGTGTCAAACTATTATAACATTACAAATTACATTATCAAGATACAATATTTTACATTTTTATTTA
>JAGXFZ010000008.1 GCA_024637055.1 Gracilibacter sp.
CCACAACCACATTCCAAGGCTTTTAAGCCGGAACCAGGGATTACGGGTGTATCATCACCTGGGAAATCATAAGCACTTAGTAATTCGCGGACTTCCATCTCTACCAACTCAAGAAGTTCAGCATCATCAACTAAGTCTACTTTGTTAAGCCATACTACAATATGAGGAACGCCAACCTGACGGGCAAGCAGAATATGCTCACGAGTTTGAGGCATAGGACCATCAGCTGCAGAAACAACCAAGATTGCACCATCCATCTGAGCAGCGCCAGTAATCATGTTTTTAACATAGTCAGCATGACCAGGGCAGTCAACGTGTGCATAGTGACGGCTAGGGGTCTCATACTCCACATGAGCGGTAGAGATGGTAATACCACGCTCACGCTCTTCAGGAGCTTTGTCGATTTGATCAAATGCTGTAGCTACAGCACCACCAGTTTTAGACAAGCAAGTAGTAATAGCAGCGGTAGTAGTTGTTTTACCATGGTCAACGTGACCGATAGTTCCCACATTAACGTGTGGTTTGTTTCGTTCAAACTTTTGTTTAGCCATTCCAGAATTCACTCCTTAAATAAAGATTACTATTTTTTTTTATTTGAGCCCTTGCCTCTTGGCTACGATGTCCTCGGCAATACTTTTGGGCACTTCTTCATAATGATCAAACTGCATTGTATAGGTTCCCCTACCTTGACTACGTGAACGTAGTTCAGTAGCATAGCCGAACATTTCAGAAAGAGGTACAAAACCACGAATTATTTGAGCTCCTGAACGGGATTCCATCCCTTCAATACGGCCTCGTCTGGAATTTAAATCTCCTATGACGTCACCCATGTATTCCTCAGGAACTGTAACCTCTACCTTCATAGACGGTTCTAAGATTGCAGGATCAGCTTTTGATGCTGCTGCTTTAAAAGCCATTGAGCCAGCTATCTTGAAGGCCATCTCCGAAGAGTCGACATCATGATAGGAGCCGTCATATACTTTAGCTTTAATATCCAATACTGGATAACCAGCAAGTATCCCGTTTTGCAAGGCTTCTTCAATCCCTGCTTGGATGGGAGAGATAAACTCTTTCGGTATCGTCCCTCCAACAATCTTGCTCTCAAAGACAAATCCAGTTCCTTGTTCAAGGGGTTCAAACTCTACCCAACAGTGACCATATTGTCCTCGGCCACCGGACTGTCTTACAAACTTACCTTCAGCTTTAACTGCTTTACGGATAGTCTCCCTATATGCAACTTGAGGACGACCGACATCACAGCCCACCTTGAACTCTCTCTGAAGTCTATCAACGATAATCTCCAAATGAAGTTCTCCCATTCCGGAGATGATAGTCTGTCCTGTCTCATCATCAGTATGCGTTTTAAAAGTTGGATCTTCCTCCGCCAGCTTAGCCAATGAAGCTCCCAGTTTTTGCTGATCAGCTTTCGTTTTGGGCTCGATTGAGACATGGATAACTGGCTCAGGAAACACCATAGACTCTAGGATAAGCCTCTTCTTTTCATCACACAGTGAATCTCCTGTGCCTACCTCTTTGATTCCTACAGCTGCAGCGATATCTCCAGCGCTGACTTCATCAACATCCTCACGATGGTTAGCGTGCATCCTGAGTATTCTACCGATTCTTTCTTTTTTACCCTTAGTAGAGTTATAAATATAAGAACCCGCTTTAAGAGTGCCCGAATATACTCTGAAGAATGTAAGCTTTCCAACATAAGGGTCTGACATAATCTTAAAAGCCAAAGCTGCAAAAGGATGATCATCTTTAGGAGGACAGATCTCTTCTTCATTAGTATCTGGGTTTATTCCAGATATCGGAGGAACGTCAAGCGGAGACGGCATATAGTCCACCACTGCATTCAACAAGGGTTGTACCCCTTTGTTCTTGAAAGACGATCCACAAATAACAGGTATAAATTGTAATTCTAGTGTTGCTTTACGGATTCCACGTTTGATTTCTTCTTCGGAAAGTTCTGTTCCCTCTAAATATTTCATCATTAGTTCTTCATCTACTTCGGCGATTGCTTCCAATAGTTTCTCGCGATATTCCTGAGCCTGGGAAAGCATGTCTTCGGGAACTTCCGATGTATCACTTGTTGTGCCCAAATCATCTGTATAGATAGTTGCTTTCATTGTTACCAGATCAACGATTCCCTTGAAATTATCTTCCATACCAATAGGAAGTTGTAAGGGAATAGGATTGGAACCCAAGCGTTCAGCAATCATGGAGACACCACGGAAAAAATCTGCGCCTACTCTATCCATCTTGTTAATATAGGCAATACGAGGAACTCCGTATTTATCGGCCTGACGCCATACAGTCTCAGACTGGGGCTCCACACCTCCTACGGAACAGAACACTGCTACCGCACCATCTAGAACACGCAAAGAACGTTCTACCTCTACTGTGAAATCAACGTGCCCTGGTGTGTCGATAATATTAATATTGTGTTCATTCCACTGGCATGTTGTAGCAGCCGAAGTAATCGTAATACCGCGCTCCTGTTCCTGAATCATCCAGTCCATAGTAGCAGCACCATCGTGTACTTCACCTAGTTTGTGTACACGTCCGGTATAAAACAATATACGTTCAGTAGTTGTCGTCTTGCCGGCATCAATATGAGCCATTATACCTATATTCCGAGTCTTCTCCAATTGAAATTGCCTAGCCACTTATTATCAGCCTTTCTAAGAAAATCATTACCAACGGTAATGGGCGAAAGCCTTATTCGCTTCAGCCATCTTGTGAGTATCTTCTTTCTTCTTAAATGCTCCACCTGTGCTGTTAGCTGCATCCATCAGCTCTGCAGCAACTCTTTCTTGCATTGTCTTTTCTCCCCGTTTACGAGCATGATCTACAATCCAACGCAAACCAAGGGTGAGACGACGATCTGCTCTGACCTCAATCGGTACTTGATAGTTAGCACCACCAACACGACGAGCTTTGACTTCTAAGACAGGCATCACATTCTTTAATGCGGTTTCAAATACTTCTAACGGATCGTTGCTTGTCTTTTCTTGAATAATCTTAAATGCATTATAGCAATTAGCTTCTGCCACACCTTTTTTCCCATCAAGCATTATTTGGTTGATAAACTTGGTAACAGTTTTATTCTTATAAATAGGATCTGGCAGTATTTCTCTTTTTGCGATATATCCCTTACGTGGCAATTCTTTTCCCCCTTTCTATCAAAGATTTATCATTGAACATTACTACTAAAATAGTCTAGCTTATTTTTTCTTAGGTCTCTTCGTACCATACTTGGAACGACCACGGTTTCTGTTCTGAACCCCTGTTGTATCCAAAGCACCGCGAACGATGTGATAACGTACACCAGGAAGATCCTTAACACGGCCACCACGTACAAGTACCACTGAGTGTTCTTGGAGGTTATGACCAATTCCTGGAATATATGTGGTTATTTCAATCCCATTGGTTAAACGGACACGAGCAACCTTTCTTAGTGCAGAGTTAGGTTTCTTAGGTGTGGTTGTGTAAACTCTCGTGCATACCCCTCTTTTCTGAGGAGAACCTCCGGAAGGAAAATCTCTACGTTTTAGAGAGTTATATCCCCACTGCATTGCAGGAGCAGTTGATTTTTCAATAACCCGTTCTCTTCCTTTACGAATAAGCTGGTGAATTGTCGGCATAGCTGCACCTCCTTTCTCAAAAACAATATATAGTATCTCTGACTCACTTTTCCAAAACTGCTACTACAGCAGCACCTACTTTAATACCGTAGGCTTTACCTAATTCAGTCATACTCGGTACTTCCTTGAGCTGGATGTGTTTGCTTTGGCACATCTCCATAATCGGTTTTAAGAGCCGATTATCAGCATCCTTGGCTATATAAACACGCCATACATGACCTTTTTCCAGAGCACGACGTGTTTGTTTTAGCCCGATAACTACATTCTGGGCTTTTTCAAAAGAATCATCAAGCATCAGATAATGCTTTCCTCCCCTACTCGTAATGAGACTATATTATTTTAGCAGTACCCTTTTTCTATGTCAAGAACTGTCTTCTAGACGTTCGGAACTTCATCAGAAACTTTGATGTTTCTATATCTTGACATCCCGGTACCTGCAGGGATAAGTTTTCCTATGATAACATTTTCCTTGAGACCGATAAGCGGATCTACTTTTCCTTTAATGGCGGCTTCTGTCAATACCCTTGTTGTCTCCTGGAAGGAAGCCGCTGATAGGAAGGAATCCGTAGCCAGAGAAGCTTTAGTTATTCCTAACAGGACAGCTCTTGCTACTGCAGGTTCTCCACCTTCTTGGAGGACTTTTTCATTCTCCTCGTTAAACTCGAAGATATCAACTAAACTTCCAGGCAAGAGATGGGCATCTCCAGCTTCTTCCACCTTAACTTTTCTTAACATCTGTCTTACCATAACCTCGATATGCTTATCATTGATATCAACCCCTTGAAGACGATACACTCTTTGTACCTCTCTGAGCAGGTAAACCTGAACACCAGTGGGGCCTTTTATCTTAAGTGTATCATGAGGATTGATGCTTCCCTCGGTCAATTCATCTCCAGGTGTTATGCTCTCACCATCCTTAACTTTCAAACGAGAGCCATAAGGAATGGTATACAATTCATGTTGGCCATTTTCATCCATCACCTCTAACTCTCGACGTCCTTTGACCTCTCGAATTGTGACGGTACCAGAGTTTTCAGAAATAATCGCCTGACCCTTCGGTTTCCTAGCCTCGAATAATTCTTCTACCCTTGGTAGACCTTGAGTTATATCATCTCCAGCTACTCCTCCTGTATGGAAGGTACGCATGGTTAACTGTGTGCCAGGTTCGCCAATAGATTGAGCAGCAATGATACCTACCGCTTCACCTATTTCCACCAAACGTCCTGTTGCTAAATTACGCCCATAACATTTTTTGCATTCGCCATAACGTGTCTTACAGGTTAGCACAGAACGTATCTCTACCTTATCGTAATTCTCAACAATAGCCTTAGCCTGTTCCTCACTAATCTCATCCTCTGTTGAGGCCAGTAATTCTCCCGTTTCAGGATGGGCAAGATCCTTAGCTAAGTAACGTCCTACAAGACGTTCTTCCAATTTCTCGATCATCTCTGTGCCTTCTTTGATATCTTCAACTAATATACCTGCATCAGTGGAGCAGTCGTCATCACGAACGATAACATCCTGAGATACGTCAACAAGTCTACGGGTAAGATATCCTGAATCGGCGGTTCTAAGAGCAGTATCAGCCAGACCTTTACGAGCACCGTGAGAGGAAATGAAATATTCCAGAACGGTAAGTCCTTCACGGAAATTGGCTTTAATAGGAAGCTCAATCGTTCTTCCTGAAGGGTCGGCCATTAATCCACGCATACCTGCTAATTGACGGAGCTGCTGAACGTTACCACGCGCTCCAGAGTTAGCCATCATAAATACAGGGTTAAATTTATCGAGAGATTCCATCAACGCTTTGGTTACTGCTTCGTTAGCTTTAGTCCATATTTCGATAACCAGCGTCTTACGTTCTTCATCCGTGATAAGTCCACGACGATATTGTTGTTCTGTCTTCGTAACAGCAATATCTGCCTCAGCAAGAATCTTTTTCTTAACCTTAGGAACTTGGATATCACCGATACCAACTGTTAACCCAGCATGGGTTGCATATTTAAACCCTAGGCTTTTGAGGCCATCTAGAAGTTTTGCTGTGTTATCATATCCACTAAGCCTGTAAGCTATCCCTACTATTCTATCCAATGCTTTTTTATTGACCATTTCATTAATGTAACCTACTTCAGGTGGTATGACACTATTAAAGATAAGTCTGCCCGCAGTAGTTTGTAGCCTTTGTCCGTCTAAACGTACGTAAATCAAAGCCTGTAAATGAATATTTTTTGTATCATAAGCTAAGATAACTTCACTCGTATCCTTAAATATCTTACCTTCACCCAAAGCTCCTGGTTTTTCCATAGTTAAATAGTAACAACCTAAAACCATATCCTTCGTGGGTGAAGCTACGGGGCGACCGTCTTTAGGATTAAGGATATTATGAGAAGATAACATCAGCAACCTAGCTTCAGCCTGGGCCTCAGCTGATAAGGGAACGTGCACAGCCATTTGGTCACCATCAAAGTCTGCATTGTAAGCAGTACAAACCAAAGGATGGATCTGTAAAGCACGTCCTTCTACCAGAACAGGTTCAAAGGCTTGAATACCAAGACGATGCAAGGTAGGTGCACGGTTCAACATCACAGGATGTTCAGCAATAACCTTCTCCAGTACATCCCATACTTCTGGACGTACTCTCTCTACCATCCGCTTAGCACTCTTAATGTTATGAGCATAGCCCTCATTAACAAGGTTTTTCATGACGAATGGCTTGAAGAGTTCAAGTGCCATCTCTTTAGGTAAACCACACTGACTCAATTTAAGGTTAGGACCAACAACAATAACCGAACGACCTGAGTAGTCAACACGTTTACCTAACAGGTTCTGACGGAACCTTCCCTGCTTCCCTTTGAGCATATCACTCAATGACTTAAGAGGTCGGTTTCCTGGACCAGTTACGGGGCGTCCACGTCGTCCGTTGTCTATAAGAGCATCAACTGCTTCTTGAAGCATTCTCTTTTCATTACGGACAATAATATCTGGTGCACCAAGATCTAGGAGTTTCTTCAGACGGTTATTTCTATTAATAACACGACGATAAAGATCATTGAGGTCAGAAGTAGCAAATCTTCCTCCATCTAGCTGGACCATAGGACGAAGCTCTGGTGGGATTACAGGGACAGCATTTAAAATCATCCATTCAGGTTGATTGCCTGACTTCTTAAATGCTTCAGCTACTTCCAGTCTTCGTATCGCCCTAATTTTGCGTTGACCGGATACTTCTTTGAGTTCTGTGCGTAGTTCATCGTTAAGCTTATCTAGGTCTATTTCTCTGAGTAGCTGCCAGATGGCTTCAGCTCCCATTTCAGCTTTGAAACCATTGCCGTATTTTTCTCTGGCTTCCCTAAATTCAGTTTCTGTGAGTAATTGTTTTTTCATTAAGGAAGTCTCGCCCGGATCTATTACGATATATGCGACGAAATATAGTACTTTCTCTAGGGAACGTGGGGACATATCCATGAGCAGTCCCATCCGACTAGGTATACCTTTAAAGTACCAGATATGAGAAACCGGTGCCGCTAATTCTATATTACCCATTCTTTCCCTACGGACCTTCGATCTTGTAACTTCGACTCCACAGCGGTCACAAACTATACCTTTATAGCGAACCCTCTTATACTTGCCACAATGACATTCCCAGTCACGGGTGGGCCCAAATATCTTTTCACAGAAAAGGCCTTCTCTCTCGGGCTTCAATGTGCGGTAATTAATGGTTTCAGGTTTTTTTACTTCGCCATAAGACCACTTGCGAATCATCTCCGGAGAAGCTAACCCTATACGCATTCTCTCAAAATTAGTTACATCAAGCACGGTATTATCTCCCTTCACTGTTAGAGTTATATATTACGCTTCTCCCTTTTCTTCATAGTCTGGTACTGAATCATCAAGTGAGTCGTCATCTATATCATCCTCTTGACTTACTTCCTCTTCATCTGCTTCTATATCCTCGACATTTATATATCCTAGCTGTTCCGTGTCAATTTCTTCCACTATTGCCGGAAACGGTTCATCCATTCCCAGCTCATGAGCTACTTCGGTGACATCTTCATCAATTTCCTTGATTTCAACTTCGTCATCCTCCTCAGAAAGAACCGACACATCAAGGCCCAAACTTTGTAGTTCTTTAATCAGCACTTTGAAGGATTCAGGCACTCCTGGTTCAGGTATGTTCTCACCCTTCACGATTGCCTCATAAGTTTTGACACGTCCTACTACATCATCAGATTTGACTGTCAATATCTCTTGCAAGGTATAAGCTGCACCATAAGCTTCAAGAGCCCAAACTTCCATCTCTCCGAATCTTTGACCTCCGAACTGCGCCTTACCCCCTAGAGGTTGCTGTGTAACCAGCGAATACGGGCCAGTTGAACGAGCATGAATCTTATCATCGACTAAGTGATGGAGTTTAAGCATATACATGTAACCTACTGTAACTTCATTATCAAAAGGCACGCCTGTACGCCCATCAAAAAGAACTGATTTGCCGCTTTCAGGCAGTTTGGCCTTTCTCAGAGTCTCGAATACATCTTCTTCTCTCGCACCATCGAATACTGGGGTAGCAATATACAATCCCAGAGCCTTAGCAGCCCAGCCCAAGTGAGTTTCCAATACCTGACCGATATTCATACGAGAAGGAACGCCTAGAGGATTGAGTACTATTTCGATAGGAGTCCCATCAGGCATAAACGGCATGTCTTCCTGTCGCATGATTCTGGAGATAACACCTTTGTTCCCGTGTCTTCCTGCCATCTTATCCCCTACAGATATTTTACGTTTCTGTGCAATATATACACGGACGAGTTGGTTGACTCCAGGGGCTAGTTCGTCGCCGTTTTCCCTCTTAAAGACTTTGACATCGACTACTTTACCGGCCTCTCCATGGGGCACTCTTAACGATGTATCCCTCACTTCCCGAGCTTTTTCACCGAAGATAGCTCTGAGCAATCGCTCTTCAGCTGTCAGTTCCGTTTCACCTTTAGGTGTCACTTTACCGACTAAGATATCTCCAGGACGCACTTCGGCACCGATTCGGATTATCCCGCGTTCGTCAAGGTCTTTTAGAACATCCTCTCCGACATTCGGAATATCTCTGGTAATCTCTTCTGGACCAAGCTTAGTATCGCGAGCATCTGCTTCGTACTCTTCTATATGAATCGATGTGAAATAATCTTCTTTGACAAGTTTCTCACTTATTAGAATAGCATCCTCATAGTTATATCCTTCCCAAGGCATGAATGCTACTAGGATATTACGCCCTAAGGCCAGTTCGCCATTATCAGTAGACGGGCCATCTGCAATTACCTCACCAGCTTCTACCCTCTGTCCTTTCATCACAATAGGACGTTGGTTAATACAGGTACCTTGGTTACTGCGCGTATATTTTAACATCTTATGCTTAGATGTTGTGGCATCATCATTTTGAATTATTATATCATCAGAGGTAACCCTGGCGACAGTCCCTGCTTTTGGGGATAGAATACATACTCCAGAATCAACAGCAGCTTTATATTCCATTCCCGTCCCAATATAAGGAGCATCTGCCCTTAGCAGTGGAACAGCCTGGCGCTGCATGTTGGCTCCCATCAGAGCACGGTTCGCATCATCATGCTCAAGGAATGGTATCAAAGCGGTAGCTATGGAAACCATCTGTTTGGGAGAAACATCCATGTAGTCAATTCTCACTGGTGGAACAAGAACAAAGTCTTCTCCATGACGGGCTTCTATTTTATCACTAAGGAACTGTCCGCTATCAGAAACTACAGCATTAGCTTGAGCGACGGTATATTTTTCCTCTTCATCTGCAGTAAGATAATGGATTTCATCTGTCACTGTCCCATCCTTAACCTTTCGATAAGGCGCTTCAATAAACCCATACTCATTAATTCTACCGAATGTGCTCAGAGAACCAATCAATCCGATATTAGGACCTTCAGGAGTCTCGATAGGACACATCCGCCCATAGTGAGAATGATGAACATCGCGGACTTCAAAGCCTGCTCTCTCCCTGCTTAGTCCTCCTGGACCTAAAGCACTTAGGCGTCTCTTATGAGTAAGCTCAGCTAGCGGATTAGTCTGGTCCATAAACTGTGATAACTGACTGCTTCCGAAGAATTCTTTAATAGCAGCAACTACAGGACGTATATTAATAAGAACTTGGGGGGTAATCCCCTCAACATCCTGAATAGTCATACGCTCCCGAACAACTCTCTCCATACGAGACAAACCAATTCTGAACTGATTCTGAAGGAGTTCACCAACAGAACGCAGACGTCGATTGCCAAGATGATCGATATCGTCAACATTTCCTTCTTCTTTTATAATCTTTAACAAGCGGGCTATGGAAGCTATTATGTCTTCTCTGGTTAGATTACGAATATTACCAGCAACATCAAGAGATAGCTTTCTGTTAAGCTTATAACGCCCTACTTTAGCCAGGTCATATCGTCTAGGATCAAAAAATAATGACTCTAGGAGTGCTCGTGCACTCTCTACCGTGGGAGGTTCGCCCGGACGAAGTCTTTTATATATCTCGACCAAAGCTTCTTCTGTAGATTCCGTATTATCTTTTTCTAATGTAATCCTTATATTTTCGTTATCTTCGAATGTTTCCAGAATTCGACCATTCGTAGAATAACCAAGTGCCCTGACGAGTACTGTGGCGGGTAGCTTTCGAGTCCTATCAACTCTGACAAATATATTATCATTGATATCCGTTTCGAACTCTAACCATGCTCCCCTATTTGGAATAATAGTAGCGCCATATAATCTTTTACCACTGGCATCGATATTTTCGTTATAATAGACGCCAGGGGAACGTACTAACTGACTGACAATAACTCGCTCTGCTCCATTAATAATAAAAGTACCTTTATCGGTCATGATAGGAAAATCTCCCATGAACACTTCCTGTTCCTTGACCTCTCCGGTTTCTTTATTAATGAGTCGAACTTTCACTCTTAAGGGTGCTGCGAAAGTAACATCACGTTCTTTACATTCTTCTACTTCATATTTAGCATCACCAAGACTGTAATCTATGAATTCCAATACTAAATTACCAGTGAAATCCTGAATAGGAGAGATATCGCGAAACATTTCGCGCAACCCCTCTTCTAGAAACCATTTGTAGGAATTTTGTTGAATCTCAATTAAATTGGGCATTTCAAGAACTTCACGTAACCTAGCGTAACTCCAGCGTTCCCGAGTACCAACTTTAATAGGATAAACCATGCGCTTCACCCTTCCAGATAATTTGTCTACTTAAGAATAAGTTATTATAATAAAATCCAAATTACATTCAGTAATATGTAATAATAAAAAGCTACGTTTAGTAAGTAATAAAGATATACTGCCATTATTATGCACTTGGATTAATAAAAATAAAATAGTATAATTAGTGTTAGGAAATAGGAGCCTTGTTTAAACAACCAAAAGCAAGGCTTTTCAAAAAAACCTCGCTTCTTTTCGTTTGTGTAGATACCTCAAAAGAGATTCCTTACAACCACACTATTATCTCCCAACTATTGGTTTGCATCAAACAAAAGTTTGAGTGAACAGTTATTAATCTTAACAAGCAATTACTTATTTGTCAAGAAAAAGGTCCCTAAATATTATATTATTAGATAAAATAATACCTGCTTGTTAATAAGCAGGTATTATTTGTTCTAATTCGTTAAACTTATTGGATATCTGATACTAATTACTTAACTTCAACACCGGCACCAGCTTCTTCGAGCTTAGCTTTGAGTGCATCTGCATCTTCTTTGGAAATCTTCTCTTTAACAGCTTTAGGTGCATTATCAACTAATTCTTTAGCTTCTTTGAGTCCGAGACCAGTTATTTCACGAACTACCTTGATAACATTGATCTTAGCAGCGCCCGCGTTATTCAAAATAACGTCGAACTCAGTCTGCTCTTCAACAACAGGAGCAGCAGCTCCAGCAGCAGGTGCAGCAGCGGCAGCAGGTGCTGCTGCGCTCACACCAAATTCTTCTTCGAAAGCTTTAACGAGCTCAGAGAGCTCAAGTACGGTCATACCTTTGATGACTTCTAGAATTTCTGCAGTTTTAGACATTTTTATATATCCTCCTTGAATTTTCATAATTATTATTTTTTATTTTTTGATTCTCTAGAATCTCGAATCTCGATTAGGCTTGCGTTTCCTTCAGCTTTCGAACCTCTTCGAGAGCGTAACCCATTTTGAGAATAGGGCCCTGAAGGACGTTGACCATTCCCTGGATAGGAGCCTGCAGACCGGCGGCCACCTGAGAAAGAAGAACCTCTCTGGATGGAAGCTCTGCAAGATTCTTAATCATTTCCGGTCCTATTACTCTTCCTTCTACTATCCCAGCTTTAATCTTCAAGCTCTTATTCTTCTTGCTAAATTCCATCAATATCTTAGCAGGAGCAACAGGGTCGGGCGAGAAAGCTACAGCAGTCGGACCTTTTAGGACTGATTCAAGTCCTTCCAGCCCCATCTCATCAGCGGCTCTACGAACCATCGTATTCTTGAGTACCCTGTACTCTATTCCAGCTTGACGTAACTCAACTCTTAAATTAGTATCTTGAGAAACAGTCAAACCTCTATAGTCAGCAATAATAATCCCAGTGGAACCTTCCATCTTCTGTCTAATATCATCTACTACTTTTTGTTTCTCTTCAAAATTCGGCATAAATGCACCTCCCTCCAATGTGTCGATAAATAAACAAGCCTCTGCTGTATGTCGCAGAGGCGAGAATATTTCAATGCTAGTAGTACCAGCCTGAAAACTCTTCCTCCACCTCGGCAGGTTTTTAAGCCATACGGCTCCTGCTTTCTACAGCGGAATTCTATTCATTATTAACTTTATTTATATATCAACCTTTACTATTCACTAACCTTTACGGCAGAGACCTTTAAAGGATTGACTTTCACTCCTGGACCCATCGTGGAAGAAATAGTCACGCTACGAACATATTGTCCTTTAGCGGCTGCGGGTTTAGCTTTCACAATAATATCAGCTATCGTTTTATAGTTTTCCATCAGCTTTTCTTGATCAAAAGAAGCTTTGCCGATAGGAACATGGATGATACCAGCTTTATCAGCCCTGTATTCAACCTTACCCGCTTTAATATCTTTAACTGCTCTTTCCACATCGAAGGATACTGTTCCAGTCTTGGGGTTAGGCATCAGACCTTTAGGTCCTAGCAATTTACCAAGTTTTCCTACAGTGCCCATCATATCGGGTGTAGCAACCGCTACGTCGAAACCGAACCATCCACCCTGAATTTTCTCAACCATATCTTCTGCTCCAACAAAATCCGCACCGGCTTGTTCAGCTTCTTTAGCCTTGTCACCTTTAGCAAAAACAAGAACACTACGTGTTTTACCAGTTCCATGTGGGAGTACAATTGCTCCACGAATCTGTTGGTCAGCGTGACGAGTATCGATCCCTAATTTAAAAGCGGCTTCAATTGTTTCGTCAAATTTAGCCTTGGCATTGTTTTTTACCATTACCAACGCATCTGTCGGCTCAAATAGAGCTTGAATATCATAAGTCTTTACTGCATCAAGGTAATTCTTACCTTTTTTAGCCATTATAAATTTTCCTCCTTGTGGTAGTCGGGTTTTACCCTCCCACAGATTATATGACAGAACCTACTTTACTTCGATTCCCATACTGCGTGCAGTACCTTCAACCATACGCATAGCAGCTTCAACGCTAGCAGCGTTTAAGTCTTTCATCTTCTGCTCAGCTATTTCTCTAACTTGATCCTGGCTTACTGTGGCGACTTTTTGAAGATTAGGTACAGCAGAACCGGATTGAATATTAGCTGCCTTTTTAAGCAGTACTGATGCAGGCGGAGTCTTCAGAATAAATGTATAGGAACGATCTTCATATATTGTGATCTCAACAGGAATAATCAAACCTGCCTGATCTTTAGTTTTTTCGTTGTATTCCTTACAGTATCCCATAATGTTAACACCATGTTGACCAAGTGCAGGTCCAACAGGAGGTGCCGGATTCGCCTTACCAGCTGTAATAGCTAATTTCACCATGCCGATTACTTTCTTTGCCATATTTATTACACCTCCTTAACAGTAAAATTCATTATTTAGTCAAGTTTTTGAACTTGTCCAAATTCCAATTCAACCGGGGTCTCTCTTCCAAACATTGAGACAGAAACTCTAAGCTTCTGCTTCTCTTCCAGAATCTCCTTGACCACGCCGATGAAATCTTTAAAAGGACCAGCGATAACTCGGACAGATTGCCCGATAACAACGTCTATTTTGGCACGTGTTTTTTCCAAACCCATCTGTCTCAGTATAGCTGCTATCTCATGCTCTAAGAGTGGGATTGGTTTGCTCCCACTACCCACAAACCCTGTTACTCCCGGAGTATTACGTACTACATACCATGAATCATCTGTCATATCCATTTCTACCAGCACATATCCCGGAAAAACTTTTCGTTTGATGACCTTCTTCTTGCCATTCTTAATTTCGATTTCATCTTCCATAGGCACAAGAACGCGAAATATTTTATCTTCCATATTCATGGACTCAACGCGTTTCTCTAGATTTGTTTTCACCTTGTTCTCGTAGCCGGAATAAGTGTGAATAACATACCAGTTTTTCGCCATCAACCTGAGGCCTCCCTAAGAAAGTTTCGCTCTACTTCAGCTACCCGATTAGTAAATTCATAACATATGATAATCCACTATCCACTACCCAAGTAAGTACAGCGAATATACCAACAGCTACTAAGACCACACTGGTATAAACAAGCAACTGATGGCGGGTCGGCCAGTGTACTTTCTTTAATTCATTTAAAACTTCCTTAAAGAATCCGAACCGACTTCCAAAATTTCTAAACCTATTGAGAAAACGTCCAACAAAGCCTGTCGGCTCTTCTCTTTTTGCTACTGCCATTAAAATCACATCCTTAGCGGTATAATTGTAGTATACCGGTAATTAGATTACTTCGTTTCCTTATGAACGGTTTGAGCTTTGCAGAATTTGCAATACTTTTTGATCTCTATCCGATCGGGATCATTTTTTTTATTCTTGTTAGATTGATAATTTCTGTTTTTACACTCTGTACAAGCCAAGGTAATTGCAACACGCATTTCGAACACCTCCCCAGCAATTGGCAGCATTAACCGCAATATTTTGCAAAGTCGCACAGCATAATTTAACACATTATTAAAGTCTTTGTCAAGGAAGATTACTTGAAACAATAATATATCTTCCTTTTTTTATGGACTGCTCTTTAATACTGGTATAATTATACGTACGCAGTTTTATTACCTTCTGTATTTTAACATATTTTAATACTTTAGCCATAGCAAAAATTGTAACACCGAACAACTGATATAATCTAATTTCAAAAATAATATTACTACTTTTAGGTGCAGAATGCTTGAATAATATAAATAAATCTAAAAACTGGAAATTTACCAATAAGTTAGTTATACTGTACAAAATACTTAACATTGGATAGGAGGTAAGTTCATGAGTCTGATAAAGAATATCGAGTTTTCTACTCCCCTCAAACTAGCTGATTTAATCGAATATCAACCAGGTCAAATTGTAAGTATGACCATTGCTCAGATTCCTACCGCTAATATCACTCTTTTCTCCCTCGATAAAGGAGAAGGTATCAGTACCCACACCACTTCTGGAGATGCCATGGTTCAAATACTTGATGGAGAAGCTGAGATAACCATAGGCGACAAAGTCATTATAGTGAAAGAAGGAGAAACCGTAATTATGCCCTCCGATATCCCTCATGGCCTAGAAGCTAAAAAACGCTTTAAACTGTTGCTAACTGTAATAAAGAAGCATTAGTTGTAGATAATCTCACTCTATAATATAATAAATTATTCAACTTCTAGTACCATAATAACAAACAAGAACCCCCTATTATTAGGAATAAGGGGTTCTTTATTTTAAGCTAAAAATGCTAATTTACATGATGGAAGGCAACCAGGTACTGATGCTTGGAATATAAGTTATAAGTGCCAATATCATGAGCATTACCAATAAATAGTATTTTAAATACGGTAATACTTTAACTAATGGTGTATTTCCAACAGAACATGCTGTGAGCAGAACAGATGCTACTGGTGGTGTCTGTTGACCAATACCTAAATTGATAGTAAGGATAATACCAAAATGAATTGGATCAATACCCAATGTATTCACTATCGGCATTAAAATTGGAACCAGCATAATAATGGCAGCCGCTGAATGCAAGAACATTCCAACAACTAAGAAGAAAACATTAAAGATTGCTAGAATAGCATATTTGTTCTCTGAAAATGCAGACACGGTAGCAGCAATTCCTTGTGGAATCTGCTCAGAGGTTAGGAACCAACCGATAATCGCTGAACCAGCAATAATAATCATGGTAAGTGCAGTCTGATTAGCTGCCCTTAATGCAAGTCTAGGAATATCCGACCATTTTAATACTCTATAAATAAATATACCAATTATAAAAGCGGCCATTGCTGCAATTCCTGCAGCTTCCGTCGGGGTAAATATTCCGCCCCAGATTCCACCTAGGATAATAAATGGTACTGTAAGGGCCCAAAACGCTTCTTTGAAAGTCTTGCCCACATTCGGAAAACTAAACGGCTCTTGAACTCCCAAACTATATTTACGAGCAAAGAAATAATTTGTTATAAATAAGGCCGTACCAACAATAATCCCCGGAATGATTCCCGCTATAAATAGCTTGGTTATACTTGTACCGGACATTACACCATATAAAATCATCGGGATACTTGGCGGTAGAATAATAGCCATTGTCGAGGCCACGGATACAATTGCTACAGCAAAGCCACCCGGGTAATTCTGTTTCTTCATTTGTGGTATCAAAATTCCACCCAGAGCTGCAGCACCTGCAACAGCTGATCCGGAGATCTCAGCAAATATCATTGAAGTAAGAACTGTGACCTGGGCTAACCCTCCACGCATAAATCCAACTATACTGGATGCGAAATTTATGAGCCTAGCAGAGAGGTTACAAGCATCCATCAATTCTCCAACCAGCATAAATAGGGGAATAGCTAACAGAGGGAATTTATTTGCTCCGTCAAATAAAACGATAGGCATCATTTCCATAGGAGCATTTGTAAGTATAAATAGAATAAATCCAACAACCCCTAATGCGAAGCCGATAGGCATCCCTAAAAGGACAAATACGATAAGTCCGACAAATAATACAGTTCCAATCACTTGTTATCACTCCTTAAACGCCTTCTCATTTTATATCAGTCTCTCCTCATCAATTTTTGTTTCAACTTTTTCTTGCCCCTTAAACGTCTTGATCGTATCGAATATCAGTGCCAGCGCCATTAATGCTCCGCCTATCGGGATGATTGAATAGAAAAACCCTTTGGAAAGAGGAAGTGAAACAGTCTCATTTCCGAAAGACCTCATCATCAAGAAATATCCATAATACGAAAGGTATAGAACAAAAATAATCATCGTTGTGTTAAAAATAGTCGTAACGACAAGTTTCATTGGCCTAGGCAATAAATCAAAGAGTGTTTCAAAACGGATATGTTTTCCATTAAAAAGAGCATAGGCCGATCCAAGGAATGTAATCCAAACCAAAACAAATCCTGAAAACTCGAATGGCCATTGTGCCGCAGCATTTAATACATAACGAGTAAACACTCCCCAGCTGACACTAATAGTAACAGCTATCAAAAGAATAATGAGAGCCCATTTCAAAACCGCTAGTATGGCCCGTTCCATTTTATCAAGAAATTGCATTTATCATTCGCCTCCTTAACCTTTATAATTTGACAACTCATGCCCCTCATATTCTATAAATATATCTAAGCTGCATTGCAAGAATAAAGGGACATGAGTTTTGCTTTAAATCTTATTTATTACCCCGATGAGGCTAATTTGATTTTATAAAATCATTGGTACTTAAAGCCACTTATGATGCAGCGTTAACTCTTTTCGCTTCGTTAACTACTTTATCTACAAAATCAGGGTCGATTGATTCTTTAAGAATTTCGATAACAGGTGCTATTTCAGCTTGGAATGCATCCGAATCTGCGGTGTTAACTTCCATGCCTGCATCTTCAAATTTCTTGAGTAGTGTTGATCCTGCTTCTTCACCATATTGACGTGACCATGTGCCTGCATCAATGGCAGCTTGTTCTAAGAGGTCTTGTTGTTCTTGTGTTAATCCATCAAACCATACTTTACTAGCAGTTAGGTAACCAGGAGTATAGGTGTGGTTAGTTATGGATAGATATTTCTGAGCCTCATAGAATTTTCCAGCTTCAATTTGTGTGTAAGGATTTTCCTGACCATCAACAACTCCCTGTTGCAGTGCGGTGAACACTTCACTGAAGTCCATTGTGATAGGATTAGCGCCAAATTGTTTGAAAGCTGCTACACGGAGCTTACTTTGAGGGACACGCATCTTAATTCCTTCTAAATCTGCAGGTACATTGATAGGACGCACGTTATTTGTGATTTGGCGGAAACCATTTTCCACGAATCCTAAACCAACGAGACCATTCTCTTCAAACAGAGGTTTTAGATCATTCTTCCATACGTCCCCTTCTGCGAACTTTTGAACTGCAGCATGATTTTTAAATAGGAATGGAATATCGAAAACACCAAACTTAGGATCTACTTGAGCCATGGCTGTGGATGGAAGTGACATTTCGATTGCACCTGTTTGATGGGCATCAATAGCATCTAAGTCTTTTGCTAACTGTCCGTCACCAAACAGTTGAACCTCAATGTTTCCATTTGAGCGTTCTTCAACAAGTTCTTTAAATTTGGCTCCACTTTCATACAATGCTCCACCGCTAGTAGATGTGCTGGAAAGCTTTAAAGTGAGTTTTTCTACTGCTGGCTCATCTCCAGGCTTTTCGGAAGGTGCAGGTGCAGGAGTTGATCCACACCCAATCAGTGCAATACTGAGTACCAAAACAAGTAATACTGTAAATATACGATTTTTCTTCATTAAAAATTCTCCCCTCTCATTTTCCTAAAATATTGAATAGATACACATAATATTTGATTTAGCCTTGTCACCTCCATATAAAATTGCTTTAGAAAATTTTAAACTACTTTTTGGAGGAATATATTTTATTCTCCAAAAAAAATTCTCTTCTTATCATAAAATATTGCAATTTCCATGCCAACTTTTAGACAAACTACTATTAAAGGGCATGTGATATTTTGCATTATTCCGATAACTTGGTTCTATCTTGTTTCTCCCCAAATAAATTTTTAATTTTCTAAATATTGTGAACAGTATCACAGCTACTTATTATTATTTTGTTCCTTCATTGTGTCTATACTGAAACACCTTTTTGTTTCTCGGATGAATATGTTTCTTTATTGAAACTATATAAGTACTCGCTACTGTTTCATCCCATTATATATTAGTAACACTTGTTTGAACATTACTATTATTCTGTTTATTTTATTTTCGACATACTAGGCCTGAAATCCTGCTTAGCTTTAAAAAGAGAGTGTCCGTGTCGGACACCCTCGCTAGTTATAAGCTTTCTTATGGGCGAAGGATAACCTTAATCGCTGTATCATCCTTATCCACAAGTTCGAAGGCTTCTTTAATACTAGATAAAGGAAACTCATTGGTAATGAGTGTTTTTATATCTATCATTCCCATGACTACTGGCTTCAAAGCATCTGGGGCCCACATATATCTCTCTCTCCAACTATGATGTACCAAGCAGGTATTAAGAAATTCAATGCCATCATCATGCCATCTGCTAATATCTAGAGTAACCGGTTGCGTAATCCAGCTATACCAAACAAACTTGCCATTATGTTTCACCATTTGGGTGCACATATTGATAGATTCTCCACTACCTGCTGCCTCAACCACAACGTCTGCTCCTTGACCCTTGGTTAACTCTGAAACTATTTCAACAGCATTTTCCTTCTTGGCATTGATTACAACTGATGCTCCCAGCTTCTTGGCCAACTGTAACTTACCATCTAGAACGTCCACTACAATAACTTGGGCAGCACCCTTTAGCCGTGCAATCTGAGCAATAATCTGACCCGCGAAACCACCACCCATAACAACTACCTTATCTCCTACCTGTACCTGTGAATTAAGTCCAGAATACATAGCACAGGCTATAGGCTCCCCGAGGCTAGCTATATCCATATCTAAACCCTCTGGCACAGGCTGAAGCTCCCAAACCTTAGCTTTAAAATATTCTGCCAAATTATTATTCCAGCCAAATGCAATAACCTTGTCTCCTACTTTATACTCTCTAACTTTAGAACCTACTTCTACTACAGTTCCTCCACTTTCATGACCTAAATAAAAAGGAAATTTAGGTTCTTGACGGAACTCTGCAGTTTTGGGAGGTAACTGTCCACGGTAAAAGGTTTTATCTGATCCACATATACCGATAAGGTGGTTCTTTACAATTACCTCATCATCACCACATTCCAATTCCCGTTCCACTAAGTGGATGTTGTATGCTGCTTCAAGTAAAGCTGCTTTTGTTTTTATAACCATAATGCCACTCCTTTAATAGTTTTTCCTTTCAGAATATTTAGATACATTTCGTTCTTTTAAGCCAGATTCCCTTCTTTTTAATATATTTTATATTATTTTCTATATGTTCCAGAATTATTAGATTTGCTTTCCAACGTCTATTAGCAAATCCATATGATCATAAGAAGATTAGCTCCCCAATTACTAGGTACTTCTTATCTACCGACGTGGTTTGTTTTATTGGGTAGCACGTTATTAGAATAACCTGTGACTTATTATTATCTCTTTGCTTGAATATCTGTTTATCGCTCCAGTCTACTATTACTGTATCTATGACTCTATATGTAAAATCTTTGTTCGGCGTTTCTATCGTTATCTCATTATTTATTTTCAGTTCTCCTAGGTTATTAAAGAAAGTTTCTCTGTGTCCGAGTATGATACAGTTCCCTCTTTCTCCTGGAAAGGAAGATTTTTGATAATATCCTGCTCCTAGCTTTAAGTCTTCTAAACTTGTCCCTTCCACTATAGGAATAACATCCTTCGTGCTCTTAAGAACTAGATTTGCAATAACCTTTGTGTTTGTATTGTTAACTTCTTTATCTCTAATACTCATTTCATTTATCCTGCCGTTTTTTCATTAACAGTTCCCTTTGGATAATATTACTATAATTCTATTATATCTGAATATCTATTTGGCGAATATACTATTGTATTCATTTTATTACACAAATAACTATGGAGGGATATTTCTCATGAAATTAAAGGAGGAAATAGTTTTTTTAGAAATCCGCCAAATGGTTTATGCCTTTTTGGGCTCCATTTTCCTGAATGCTCCTAACCCTACTCAAATCCTAGGAATGATTGAACAGAAACTCTTCAATCAATTTCCTTTGGAGCTCGAACAGAATGATTTTCGTGAAGGTCTAAATCAGCTTAGTAATTGGACCGCTATCTATGAAGCTTCTCAACTGGAAGACATTCTAACTCAATTGCAAAAGGACTATAGCAATCTGTTCGGAGGTCCCGCTGACCCTTTGGTTGCCCCTTGGGAATCTGTATATCTTACCGATGACAAACTAACCTTTGGTTCTCCTACTATGAAAGTTAGAGATTTTTTCCGTAAACATGGCTTGGAGTATGAGCGTATTAATAACGAACCTGATGACCATTTTGGTCTAGAAATGGAATTCATGTCCAAGCTAATACAGATGGAACGAGATTTTCTTCAACAAGATAATCTCGAAGATGCAATTAGATTATCTAAAGAACAACTATGTTTTCTCCAAGAACATGTTATGAAATGGGCTTTTAGCTTTACAGGGCAAGTAGCGAAACATGCTTGTACGGATTACTATAAAGGTTTGGCTTTGTTGGCGAGAGGATACCTTACTTGGGACTATGAACTGCTGCAAAATAGAATTTCCTTAAGCAGTAGTTGATACTACACAAATTACTCCTTCTTTAAATGTCAGATAGTCGTATATTTGTGCATTACCCGCCCGTGCGCCGTAATGTCATTCTCTGTGGATTGCGGCTTCGGCGTTTATCTCCACTGGAGACAAACGTACCACGCGCCGAAGCTATTCACTTGCTGATACAGCTACTGCACCTAAACCTCTGGGTAATACCTGAGGCGAACCACGGTGCAGTAGCTGTATCAGCTCCGCTCTCGACGCTTCTCTGCTCTAAAGGTTCGCTATGTAATGCACAAATATACTAAAATCTTTAATATAAACTATCAGGTAAGGGTAAAATCAAAAAAGCTTACAAGGTTTAAAACCTTATAAGCTGTGTTTTCTTTTGGTTGCGGGGGCCGGATTTGAACCGACGACCTTCGGGTTATGAGCCCGACGAGCTACCACTGCTCCACCCCGCGACGTTATTCTTTTAGTGTCCCATATCCTTATGGCTATTATACTTGGTCCATCAAGCCTTCAGGTAGAAAATGGTGGGTAGGGATGGATTCGAACCACCGTACCTTTCGGAACAGATTTACAGTCTGCCGCCTTTAACCACTCGGCCACCTACCCATTTTCATTTGGAGCCGACGATGGGACTCGAACCCGCAACCTGCTGATTACAAATCAGCTGCTCTTCCAATTGAGCTACGTCGGCATCGGGCACCAATGTATTGTAACAAAACTTTGTTGCTGTTGTCAATAAACTTTGACATAATATTTTATGGTATTTTTTGTATTATGTTTCACTGGATATGACATGTTTAAAAATGTTTGAGTAACTTTAACATCCACGATGCTCCAAGTATCTCTCGAGCTTTCTTTTAACTCTCTGGAGAGCATTATCGATGGATTTAACATGCCTGCTCAAATCGACCGCTATCTCTTGATAAGATTTACCCTCTAGGTAAGACATCAGTACTTCCCATTCTAGAGAACTGAGGATTTCTCCCATCTTCTCTTCGATATCATCGAATTCTTCCCTGCTGATTATCAGCTCTTCTGGATCCGTAATCTTGTTGCCTGATATGACATCAAGTAGGGTTCTGTCCGAATCTTCATCATAGATAGGTTTGTTAAGCGAAACATAAGAGTTAAGGGGAATATGTTTCTGTCTTGTAGCCGTCTTGATGGCCGTGATAATCTGTCGGGTTATACATAGCTCTGCAAAAGCTCTGAATGACGACAGCTTGTCCCCTCTAAAGTCACGAATAGCCTTATAAAGACCAATCATCCCTTCTTGGATGATATCTTCTCTATCAGCACCTATTAAAAAATACGACCTAGCCTTCGCTCTCACGAAGTTCTTGTATTTATTAATCAAATACTCTTGTGCGGCAACATCACCCTTTTTTGCTAGTTCAACCAACTCTTCATCGACTACGGTTTCAATGGGTTCATAATCATTAGGAATTTCTGGTTGGAGATTGTACGTCAAGTGCATCCCTCCCGTAATCAATTCGTTTAAAATTTGGTGAAGCCACATCATTCGCATGAATAACAACGTAATTATAACTGAAATCTAATAATAGCGTCAAGAAGAAGATTGGCGTTATCTGTCGGAATTGCCTTGATTTCTCTGCCTTCTCACTTCATACATAAAAATCGAGCCGGCAACACTCGCATTGAGTGAAGGAATCTTCCCCATCATCGGGAGTGATATTATTTGATCGCAGGTCTCCCGGATGAGCCTACCTAAGCCTTTGTCCTCCCCACCGATTACGATTACTCTCGGTCCTGTAAGGTCTGTTTGATAGATATCCCCGCCACCGGCCTCTGCTCCTGAAACCCAGCAGCCTTTTTCTTGTAAATATTTTAATGTTTGAACTAAATTGCCAACTCTGGCCACAGGCACATACTCAACTGCCCCTGCCGAAGTCCTCCCTACTGCAGGGGTAAGTCCGACGCTTCTCCTTTTCGGAATGATTACACCGTGAACTCCTGCTGCGTCTGCTGTTCTTAGCAGTGCCCCCAAATTATGAGGGTCTTCAATTTCATCCAGTACTAAAATAAACGGATCCTCACCTTTGTCAGATGCTATTTTCAAGATATCTTCAGGCTCTACATATTCCTTGGATGCTGTAAAAGCTAAAATTCCCTGATGCTTTTCACCTTGACTATATTTATCTAAGACATTACTATCCACAAATTGAAAAGGTATTCCTTTTATTTTTAGGGAAGAAACAATATCAGAATTACGTCCCTGCTCTTTTTCATTTTTGAGCAAGATTTTGTGTATGGGGTTTCCTGATTTTATGAGTTCCATTACTGCATTACGTCCGCATACTATGTTTTCATCCATAGAATTTCACCTGCCCATTTCAATATATCATCATGTTTTTACTTATAATTCATGTATATACTTTGTAAAACTATATTCAACGCCCCGATAGTTTTGCAGGTCACTTTCGGATACTAATTTCCAAGTCTCGTCTTGGTCAATATTCTTCATATATTTATCTGCCTGATAGGTATGTTTAATCTTGGTAACGTAAGCTTCTGTACAATAAGGAAGTAGCAGATTATAGATGGATTCTCCACCTATAACATATAGTTCATTCGGATTGTATTTTTCTAGTTCAAGCAGTAATTCATCTATGGAACGGCACAGCTTAACTCTTTCATCCTTAAGTGTTTTACTGAGTACGATATTAATCCTGTTTTTCAGTGGTTCTTTACCCGGGAAAGATTCGAATGTTCCTCTGCCCATAATTATAATATGGTTTTCGGTCAACTCTTTAAAAAACTTCATATCCTCAGGAATCCGTTGTAACAGTTCACCTTTGTAACCAATCCCCCAGTTTTGATCTACGGCAACAATTAGTTTCATACGCTCTCCTTTTTAAACAGCAACTGGAATATTTTTAATCTGCGGGTTAGTCAGGTATTTCTCTAAGACAAAGTCCTCCACCCTAAAACCATAGAAATCTTTGATCTCAGGATTGATAATCAGTTTCGGTGCAGGATATACAGTTCTTTGGATAAGTTCCTGTACTAGCGGAATATGTCTATCGTAAATATGAGCATCTGCAATCACATGAACAAGTTCTCCGACCTGTAGCTTTGTTACCTGGGCCAGCATATGGACAAGAATTGCGTACTGAGTTATGTTCCAGTTATTTGCAACCAGAATGTCCTGAGAGCGTTGATTGAGTATGGCATTCAGTCTGTTCCCCGTTACATTGAAAGTCATACTATAGGCACAGGGATATAAATTCATTTCATGCAAATCGTTATGATTATACATATTTACAATAATCCTTCGACTATATGGATTATTCTTCAAATCAAATAGAACTCGGTCGACCTGATCAAATTCTCCATCTCTGTATTTGTGTTTAATACCGAGTTGATAACCATAAGCCTTACCGATGGAGCCTTGTTGGTCAGCCCAACTATCCCAAATACGACTATTGAGGTCATGAGTATTATTAGATTTTCTTTGCCAAATCCAAAGAATTTCATCAATGGCAGCTTTTAAATTTATGGGTCTTAAAGTTAGGATCGGGAATTCTTCAGAAAGATCATAGCGATTCACAACAGCAAACTTTTTTATGGTATGCGCAGGGGAACCATCATCCCATTTAGCTCTTACGTCATGTCCTTGAGAAGAAAATCCGTTTTTCATAATATCTTGACACATCGTAACGAAAATATCATCTACTTTGCTCACAACATCCCTCTCCTCAATCTCAATCTTATTTAGATTATATTCTAGCTGTCCGTCTTTAATATTTCCATTATTTTGTCCACTCGGTTGAGAACTTCATTCATCCTTTGTTTCTTGTCGGTAAGATACCAATAGCCTACCAGGGCTTCAAAGGCTGTTGCGTGTCTATAGGTAATAACATCAACATTACGTGGATGGTGACCCTTGGCATTCCGACCTCTCCTGACTACATCCTTCTCAGTGTCATCCAGTTCCTCTAGAAGATAGCGTAAAATTCCTGCCTGATTCTGGGCACGAACATAATTTATAGCATTTTTATGCATTTCTTCTACTTTGGCTATTCCATGTTCGAGCAAATGTTTACGAACCCATAACTCATAGACAGCATCTCCTAAATAAGCTAACGAAAGGATGTTAACTTCTTGCCATCCCTTATTGATTTTTATCGGCCAACTCTCGAGTAAACCGCTACATTCTTCAGTCTTATCGGTATAATCCAAAAGTTTCACTTCTTTCGGTTTATTTCAGATACCAACGTGCACCTTCTGGTATATCTTCGATTACGATCCCTATCTCTTTCATCCGATCCCGAATAAGGTCAGCAGTAGTCCAATCTTTGTTTTCTCGTGCTTTCCTTCTGATTTCTAGAACTAAATCCATAACCTGTGGGAGCTTACCTGTATCTCCTTGGAGATCTTCTGTTTCCTCTTCCAAGTCCAGTCCCAGTACATCTGCCAGTTCATTAAGGGTATTATAAGCCTCTGTTAAAGCATATGGCTGTCTCTTGTCTTTAGTAATATAGGTGTTTATCTCTTTAGCCAGTTCGAATAAGGCAGCATAAGCCTGAGCTGAATTGAAATCATCGTCCATAGCTTCTTCAAATGCTCTACGAGCCTCCTTAGAAGCTTCAACCAGTTCGTCATTTATCTGAGGCTCATCATCGGGCAGGACCTTACTTAAAGCTTCAGCCGCGAGACGAGCACTGTTCTTAAGCCGATCTAGCCCTTTTGTAGCCATGACCAATTTCTCGTCGTCAAAGTCAAGCGGGCTACGATAGTGGGTTCCTAGAAGGTAGAATCTAATCACATCCCCAGGAAACTTTTCAACTACTTCTCGTACTAGAAAGAAATTTCCCAGAGATTTTGACATTTTCTCCTGGTTAATCGTGATAAAGGCGTTGTGCATCCAGTACTTAGCAAAGGTTTCATTATCTAGACATCCCTCTGATTGGGCGATTTCATTCTCATGATGGGGGAATACTAAATCTCCACCCCCACCATGAATATCGAAACCTGGACCCAAATACTTCAGGGCCATTGCTGAACATTCTATATGCCAACCTGGACGCCCCTCTCCCCAAGGACTATCCCAAGATGGTTCACCTTCTTTAGAACTCTTCCACAGGGCGAAGTCCATAGGATGCTTCTTCTTTGAGTCAACATCTATCCTAGCACCAGCCTTCATATCTTCAAGTGTTCTGCCGGAAAGTTTGCCATATCCTTCATATTTGTCCACGGAAAAATAAACATCTCCATTGATACTGTAAGCTAAACCCTTCTTCTCCAGTTTTTGAATAATCTCAACCATCTCCGGTATATGCTCCGTAGCCTTGGGATGAACCGTAGCGGGAAGGATGTTCAAAGACTGAGCATCCTGAAAATAGGCCTTTATATATTTCTCAGCCAGTTCCCTAGGGCCGTAACCCTCTTCTATAGCCTTATTAATGATCTTGTCGTCAACATCGGTAAAGTTTTGGATATAGGTGACATCGTATCCTTTATATAATAAATATCGTCTTATCATATCGAAAACTACCAACATACGAGCATTACCCAAGTGGAAATAGTTATAGGTAGTCGGGCCACAGGCATATATGGAAGCTTTACCTGGTTCTCGGGGAACGAACTCTTCTTTCCTACGAGTAAGGGAATTATATAATCTGATAACCATCGCACTTTCCTCCTAAGTATTTTTCCTCTGCCTATTTTAATCCCAGAAACCTTTTTGTCTTACTTAATCTACCACTGATATTATCTTTGCCTAGAAGAGCTATAATCTTATCGAGATCAGGACCATGCACCTCTCCTGTAAGGGCAATACGTATAGGCATAAAAACATCTTTACCTTTGAGACTGAGTTCCTTGGTTATCTCTTTAAGGATGATCTTAGCAGCAGGAGCATCTAGTGGTTCTGTTGTTAGAACCTTAGTCTGAAAGAGTTCCAATACCGTAGGTAATGTCTCTGCTTGGAGTATAGTCATTCCCTCTTGGTCCGGCTGCTCCAGATCCGCTCCCCAAAAATAACCAATATAATCCTTGACTTCACTAAGGTTATTGATTTTTTCCTTAACTGCTCCGATAAAAGTAGCAATCCAAGTTTTTTCTTCCTCAGAAATACTCTCTCCCGAGAACATCCCTTTTTCCCTTAAGAACGGAAGAACCAATTCAACCAGGTCTTCATCAGGGGTCTGCTTGATATAGTATGAGTTGATATAGTTTAACTTATGAAGATCGAATACGGCAGGGCTTTTAGATACTCTTTCTAAGGAAAAGTCTTTCGTTAATTCATCCATACTGAAGAATTCTTGCTCACCCGTAGGTGACCAACCAAGTAGCGCTATAAAGTTAACTACTGCCTGCGGAAGATAGCCTTTCTTGTAATAATCCAGAACTGCTGTGTCGCCATCACGCTTGCTCATCTTTCGTCCTTCAGTATTAAGTATGAGGGAAATATGAGCAAAATCGGGTACAGACATACCCAAGGCTTCATAGATCAGTACTTGGCGTGGAGTATTAGATAAATGTTCTTCCCCACGTATGACATGGGTTATCCCCATAAGAACATCATCTATTACCACAGCGTAATTATAAGTGGGTATACCGTCTGATTTTACAATTATATAATCTCCGATACCATCACTTTCAAAAACTACTTTATCGCGGACAGAATCATTAATGACTATCTGATGATTGTCCGGCACTCTAAACCTTACCACTGGTTTACGACCCTCATCCTGGAAAGCTTTACTCTGCTCATCTGTCAGTTGACGACACCTTCCCAGATAACGAGGTGTTTCTCCTCGCTCGCTAAGATTCTGTCTTTCCTGTTCGAGTTCTTCCTCTGAACAATAACAATGATATGCCTTACCGTTATTTAACAGTATATCTGTATACTCTCGGTAAGTATTCAATCTTTCAGTCTGGCGGTAGGGTCCATTTTCTCCCCCGGCATCAATACCCTCATTCCAGGATATACCTAACCACCTTAGAGCCTCCATAATCTCCTGTTCAGATTCTCTACTCGATCTATCCAAATCCGTATCTTCTATGCGCAAGATGAAGGTGCCTTCCTTACCTGCTGCAAACAAATAATTAAACAACGCCGATCTAGCTCCTCCAATATGTAACGGGCCCGTCGGACTGGGAGCGAATCTTACTTTGATAGCCATAAAAATACCCTCGTTTCTTAATTCTATTATTATTGATATTTGTGCATTACCTACTCACCACTCAATGTTTAAGTGAGAGCTGCATCGCAGCTTACATAACGCACAAATATTCAATATCTATATCCTTTATAACTAGTATTATATCAGCTCAGGCTGGCAGGAGACAAACTATGGCCTGGGCGCTTATGCCTTCTTCCCTGCCTTCAAGCCCCAGGTGCTCTGTTGTTGTCGCTTTGATGGATATACGTCCAAGATCAATATCTAGTGCCTCGGCTAGGTTTATACGCATCTGTTCAATATAGGGTGCGAATTTGGGCTTCTGAGCAATAATGCTACTGTCTAGATTCCCGGCTACATACCCTTGCTCCTTGATTAAGTTAGCTACCTCTCCTAGGAGCTTAAGGCTGGATATACCTTTATAGCGAATATCTGTATCAGGAAAGTGTTTACCGATATCGCCAAGGGCGCAAGCTCCAAGCAGAGCGTCCATAATAGCATGCACTAGCACGTCAGCATCTGAATGCCCCAGAAGACCCTTGTTATGAGGAATATCAACGCCTCCCATAATCAACTGCCGACCTTCAACCAAAGCATGTACATCATAACCTTGTCCTATTTTCATATCATTACCTCGGCGTCTCCTTAATATTGTTTCAGCCATTAACAAATCCTCTGGAGTCGTAACCTTAATGTTCTCATACGAACCTGGGAAAACTTTAACACGGTAGCCATGCCATTCGAGAAGTGCAGCATCATCAGTAGTATAAAAACCCTCTTGGTCCGCCTGATTGTGTATTTTTTCCAAAAGACTTCGAGTAAAAACTTGGGGTGTCTGAACAGCCCGTAGTTGTTCTCGTGGAGGTGTTTCCAGCACCCAGTCCTGGTGATCTACCTTTTTAACCGTATCTTTTAGTCGCACTGCCATTATTGCAGCGTCTAAGTCCTGTGTTTCTTCTAAAAAGCAGTTTAATTCTTCAACGGTTAATAGAGGACGAGCGCCATCGTGTACTACGACCCTATCTATTTCGCGGCTTAATACTTTAATAGCCTTATAAACAGAGTCCTGTCTCTCTAGGCCACCTTCAGTTACTACTATCTTCTTACTAAGTTTAAACTTATGTAACATTGATTGGATTATGGGGATATCCTGAACTGCCGCTGGGATAATAATCTCCCTAATATAAGGACAGGCATCGAACACTTTAATTGTGCAAACGAGAATAGGGGTCCCGGCAAGTTCAAGCAAAAGCTTGTTGCCTTGACCCCCCATTCTTCTACCTTGCCCAGCGGCAGGGATTATTGCTCCAATATTAGCCCAGTGCATCAACTTCATGGGAAAACTCCTCTGAGGATTTTTCCAGTAATCCTTTAGGTTTGGCAAATATCATCCGTCCTGCTGCTGTCTGTAAAACCGTCGTGACCATCACAGCAGTATGTTGACCAATAAATCTTCGTCCACCATCAATAACAATCATAGTTCCATCGTCTAGATAGGCAACACCTTGGCCAGACTCTTTGCCTTCTTTCATAACCTGAACGTACATCTCTTCACCTGGAAGCACTACTGGTTTTACTGCGTTAGCCAGTTCATTAATATTTAACACCTTAATCCCCTGAATCTCGGCTACCTTATTAAGGTTATAATCATTTGTAAGGATAGGGTCTTCCAAGATAAGAGCCAAGCGGACCAATTTGCTATCGACTTCGGCTACATCTTCGAAATCCCCTTCATAGATTTCAACTCTAATATGCCCTTCCTTAGCGATCTGGTTCAGAATGTCTAAACCTCTCCTGCCGCGGTTACGCTTAAGTAGATCAGAGGAATCCGCAATATGGCGAAGCTCCTCAAGTATGAAGTTAGGAACCAGCAGAATACCGTCTAGGAATCCAGTCTTAACAATATCTGCTATGCGACCATCTATTATAACGCTTGTATCTAGGATTTTATAACCAGAATTTAATGGTTTGTTAATCTCTTTTCCATCTTTACTTTTCTCTCTATCACCTTTATCGCCTTTATCTCCCTTTTCACCCTTTAACTTAGGAATGAAACTGAAGATTCCTAAAATATCGTCTTTACGTTTAACACCAATTATTAGTCCAACATATCCAAGAAATACACTTAGCGCAACCGAGGCGGTTGGTCCAATAAAGGGTATATCAGAGAAGGAGCCGCTAAACAGCCTAGAAATGAGCAAGCCTGCTATCACTCCCAAAAAACCACCTATCAAATCGTAAGTGGGCATGCCAGTTAGTTTGCTTTCCAGCCATTTAACCAGTCCCATAAAGAAACTCATACAAGCTGGTGCAATTAAAAAACCGAGTATGGAGAACAAAATAAAAGATATAATATAAGTCCAAAACAAAGTAATATTTATACCTATGACGTCACTTAGTCGTCCGATGTCAGCTACTCTAACAAATAAGGAATCCAAATAAACACCTGTTACGCCAAATAACAGGGTGATGATACCGCGTACTAAATTGCGAATCATCGTAATCACCTCCTTTTTTCTATATTTTGGCTAAAAATAGCTCTTTTTATACTTTGAGGTGTGAAAATATTCAAATTCGGAAATATTCTCCTTCCTCCCACTAGATTATTATATCAGTTTGCTCACCACTTATAAAGCAAACGACAAATTGTTTCACAATATATACTTTCCACCCCTATTTCCTTTTTATCCCAAATTGACAATTGCTTGGCTTGCTGTCTATAATTAAATTGACGGAAAGGGGTGCGTACTATGGTTCAAACCATCGATGAATTTCAAAAGGTAGTTGACTCCATGCTAATCCAACATCAGAGTATCCTCGATATTATATCCAAGGGACAGGAAGCTTCTGGTCGTGTTAATAGGTCGGTGACCAAATCTGTAACAAATTGTGGTTGTTTGGCAGTTGAGACGCGTAAAAATGAAATACCCGAAGATGCCACTCTATCCGATTTAAAATATATCTTCCAAAACCATCTGAAAGGAACTCTCTGTCCAACTTGCCGCGAAATAATTCAATCGGAATTGGGAAAACAGCTTTTTTATATTGCTGCCCTTGCAAATACCTTGGGATTATCAGTAAATGATATTATGAAAAGGGAAGAGGAAAATCTCAAAACGCTGACAGTCTATAACCTTAGATAATCTAATAGATATCGTATACGTTAAAACTTGCCTTAAAAGCAGGTTTTTTTATTTTTCTCCAAATACAAGTTTCAATACCTCTTCTATGGTCTTAACAGGGTAAATTCTACAATTTGCCGAACTCAGCCGACTCGCATTAACCCTAGGGACAATACATCCCAGAAAACCAAACTTCTCTGCCTCTCTCACCCGCTGTTCAATCTGAGATACTCCCCTGATTTCTCCTGTTAAACCTAACTCCCCGATAAAAGCCATCTTGCCAACCGGTTTATCTCTTAACCCGGACAACAGTGCAGCGATGACAGCTAAGTCGGCCGCTGGCTCACTTACGGTCAGTCCTCCGGCTACATTAATAAAAACATCTCGCGTGGAAAAGGAATAGCCTAATCGCTTATCAAGTACGGCTAGAAGCATAAGCAGACGATTATAGTCTATGCCATTTACTGTCCTTCGAGGCGGAGAAAATATTGTTGATGTTACTAAGGATTGTATCTCCACCAACAAAGGTCTAGTCCCTTCCATTGTTGCAGCAATAGTTGAACCTGCAGTCGTTCGATCAGTATCTCCCATAAAAACGCTCGAAGGGTTGGTGACCTCTTCTAGACCATCACCCCTCATCTCAAAGACCCCTATTTCATTAGCAGGGCCGAAGCGATTCTTAACTGCTCTTAATAAACGAAAGATATGGTGCTGATCTCCTTCAAAGTATAAGACGGTATCCACCATATGTTCAAGGACCCTAGGTCCTGCAATACCCCCGTCTTTGGTCACATGCCCGACAAGAAAAATTGTGATATCGTTTTCTTTGGCTAACTTCAAGAGGAATGCAGTTCCTTCTCTCACTTGGCTTACGCTTCCAGGAGCGGATTGCAAATCATCCAGAACCATAGTTTGGATAGAGTCAATGAATACCACTTTATATCCTTTACTCATTACCTCAGATTGAACAATATCTAAGGAGTTCTCTGTGAGAATATGTACTCGTGGAGAAGATATATTCATCCTGTCCGCTCTCAGCTTTATCTGCCTAGCTGATTCTTCACCTGATACATAAAGGACATCATTAAGCTTGGAAAACGATTCGGCCATCTGTAAGAAGAGCGTTGACTTACCTATGCCTGGTTCTCCGCTTAGTAGGACGATGCCTCCAACGACAGCACCACCGCCAAGGACCCTGTTCAGCTCTATTCCCCCGGCATCTAACCTCTGTCCCTCCATAGTCTGAATATCGGTCAGAGGAGTCGCTTGAACGACTCCTCTGACTTCTTTAGCAATAGATGAAGAAACCAGTTCTTCTACCAAAGAATTCCATTCTCCACAACCGGGACATTTCCCTAACCAACGTGCACTTTCCTGTCCACACTCTTGACAAAAAAACTTAGTCTTTCTCTTAGCCACCAGCTTTTCCTCCCCAAAATCCCTGTTTCTATTTCTTAACTTTTTTTGAGGGTGTCTTAGTAGTTGGTTTCTTACTAGCTGATTTTTTACTAGTTGGTTTTTTACTTAAGACTATCTGCTCGTCTTTTACCCCTACATTGATAGAGTCACCTATTTGAAATTTTCCTTCTAGAATCTTCTCCGAAAGAGGATCTTCTATAAGTTTTTGGATAGCTCTTCTTAATGGGCGAGCACCATAGGTGGGATCGTGACCTTCATTAGATAAATGTTCTAAGGCTTCTTTTTCTAGTGTAATCTCATATCCCTGATCCTTCAAGCGTTTCCCGATGTCAGCCATAAGAATTTCTGTGATTTTGATCAGGTCATCCTTATTAAGCTGGTGGAACACTACCATCTCATCAACTCTATTAATAAATTCCGGTTTGAATGTTTTCTTCAGTTCATCAATTACCCTGGAACTCATAGCTTTGTGTTCGCTTCTCTCATCACGATTAGAGACGAACCCTAAGGCTTCTTTTTTTAGGTAAGAAGCACCTACGTTGGAAGTCATGATCAGAACACAGTTTCGAAAATCAACCGCTCTACCCTTAGAATCTGTTAGTCTTCCATCTTCGAGAACTTGGAGTAAGATATGGAATACATCTGGGTGAGCCTTTTCTATCTCATCAAAGAGGATGACACTATAAGGTTTTCGACGAACCGCTTCCGTTAATTGTCCTCCTTCATCATGACCTATATAACCTGGAGGGGAACCTACCATCCTAGAAACAGCATGTTTTTCCATATATTCAGACATATCTACCCTAATAAGGGAACTCTCATCCCCAAAGAGAGCTTCAGCTAAGGTACGTGCCAGTTGAGTCTTTCCAACTCCTGTAGGCCCCAGAAATATAAATGAACCAATTGGGCGTTTGGGGTCCTTAAGGCCTGCCCTAGCCCTTCTCACCGAACGGGCTACAGCTGAAACAGCTTCTTTCTGTCCCACAACTTTTTCATGGAGAATTTCTTCTAATTTCAAAAGTCGAGCGCTTTCTTCTTCAGCAAGCTTATTCACAGGGATACCCGTCCAGCTGGATACTATATTGGCAATATCCTCTGGGTCGACAATTAAACTGTCCTTTTCTCTAGTGGCTTCCCACGTTTTCCGGATTTCATTTACTTTTTCACGTGTCTTTTGTTCTTCATCCCTAACTTGTGCAGCTTTTTCGAACTCTTGTCTCTTGACAGCAGCTTCTTTTTCTTTTTTTAGATTATTTACCATTTCTTCCATATCCTTAAGATTTGGCGGGGTTGTAAAACTACGGAGACGTACACGAGATGCAGCCTCATCTATTAAGTCAATAGCTTTATCTGGTAAGAACCTGTCAGCTACATATCTATCTGAAAGACGAACAGCTGCTTCGATAGATTCATCAGTTATCTTTACTCTATGGTGAGCTTCATAGGCATCTCTTAGGCCACGAAGAATAGCTATAGCTTCCTCTGAGGTTGGCTCCCCAACTTTGATAGGTTGGAAACGTCTTTCTAAAGCAGGATCGCGTTCAATATGCTTTCTATACTCATCAAGAGTGGTTGCCCCGATGCACTGCATTTCACCTCTGGCAAGAGCCGGTTTGAGGATATTAGCAGCATCAATGGCTCCTTCAGCTGCTCCAGCACCAATAAGAGTATGAAGTTCATCGATGAACACAATTACATTGCCCACCTGATAGATTTCCTCCATCACCTTTTTCATTCTTTCCTCAAATTCACCACGGTACTTGGTTCCTGCAACCATAGAGGAGAGATCAAGGGTAACCACTCGTTTATCAGCGAGTATCTCCGGAACTGAATTGGAAACTATCCTTTGGGCCAATCCCTCTGCTATGGCCGTCTTCCCTACACCAGGCTCTCCGATTAAAACAGGATTATTCTTCGTACGACGACTTAATACTTGGATAACTCTTTCAATCTCATTTTCACGCCCCACTACAGGATCTAGCTTCCCTTCTTCAGCCATGACCGTCAAATCGCGTCCGAAATCATTAAGAGTAGGTGTATTCCCAGGCAATCCGGCTTTGGTCGCATTAGCTGCTGGACTACCAGGCATTGGCGTTCCTTCTGCCTCTCCACCCAATAAATTAATCACCTGCTCCCAGATTTTCTCAGGACTCACCTTAAGATCTGCAAGTACTCGGGCAGCAATTCCCTCTCCTTCGATGATTAATCCTAAAAGAATGTGTTCTGTTCCTATATAGCTGACTCCTTGACGTTGAGCCTCTTCAGTAGCCAATTGAATTACTTTTTTAACTCTAGGGGACAGTCCTACTTCTCCTGTGACCGGTGGGTTAACGCCTGTTATATGAGTAATCTTCGCACGTATTTTATCAGGTTCTAAACCAATCTGTGCTAAAGCCTTGGCAGCAATACCCTCTCCCTCTTCCGTTAAAGCAAGTAGAAGGTGTTCTGTTCCTATTATCTTATGGCCCATTCGTTTCGTTATACCCTCGGCAAGTATGAAAACTCGTTCAGCTCTCTGTGTGAATTTCCCAGCCATTTGTATCATTCCTTTCTTTTTGAAGACATACTATCTATGCTAATGAATTTTTACTATTTGATTTCTTGGTATAGCTTACGTAATAAGTTAGCCCGCTCAAAGTTAACGTAATTGCCATCTAAAGGTCTATTAATCCTTAATTGCAGGCTACCTTGGAGAGAATTGACCAATAAAGAAACAAATCCAGCCTCTACTTTCGGTAGTATATTCATATCTATTCCCAACCGATCATCTGACAGTAAGCTAAACGTTTCTTCAGAAGTAAGAAGTCTGGCATTTTGCAAAATACCTCGTGCTCTCCACACCCTATCCTCCGTGTTCAGAGGAGCTTCTTGCCTGAGTATTTCTCTGGCTTGTAATTCCCTCTCAGCGAGCTGAGACGTAACTGCCTCCAAATGGGAAAGCGTATCTTCTTCACTTTTCCCCAGGGTTATCTGATTGGATATCTGAAAGATATTCCCAAAAGCTTTGGAGCCTTCTCCATACAGACCCCGGGCAACTAGCCCAAGTGGACCGAAAGCACCAAGGACACGCTGAATTTGATTAGTAAGCACCAATGCAGGCAAGTGTGTCATTACAGAAACTCTCAGTCCTGTTCCTACATTAGTAGGACAGGAGGTCAGATAACCAAATTTTTCTTTATAGGCAATATCTAAATTACTCTCTAAATAATCGTCTATTTTACCGGCAAGACCGAAGGCCTCTCCTAGCTTATTGCCAGGCATCAATACTTGAATCCTCAGATGGTCTTCTTCATTGACCATTACAGAAACTTTATGATTATTAGCTAAAGCTAACCCTCTTGCCTGATCAGACTCTGCAAAATTGGGACTTATCAGGTGTTTTTCTATTAATACCTTTTTATCTACTAAGGTTAATTCGTTTAAAGGAATGTAGATTACCTTCTCATCATCGACATCCATATCTTTTAAAACGTTAGCAATACAATCTTCTATCTTCTCTGCATCTTCTATCCTAAGCGCTTGTGGAAAGGGACTATCTGCAAGATTACGAGCCAATCTTATCCTCGTACTTAGAATAATTGGAATATCAGCCTGATCCTGCATCCAAAAACTATCCCTGGAAAGCAGTTCCCTGTAGTCCATCGCCTTCACCTCCGGTATTGTTTTCCAGCTCTCTTATCTTATCCCTGATGACTGCAGCCTCTTCAAACTCTTCCCTATCTATCAGCCTCTGAAGCTTAGTCCTTAGTTCAGTAATTGATTTTTTATTTATAATAGAGGCCCCGCTTCTGACAGGAACTTTACCTATATGATTCACTCCGCCGTGAATACGGCGTAAAAGCAATTCCATTTGAGCTTGAAACGTATCATAACACTTACTGCAACCCATTCTTCCAGCTTGTTGTAGCTGGGTAATAGTTCTGTCACATCCAGGACATTTTTCCTGGTAGTTTTCTTCCAACGTTTGTTCCGAGTTATCAATGGGGTCGTGCCCGAATAAAGCTTGCAAGAAATCCGTAACCATCCCAGGATATATAGTGAGGCCTAGACCTTGAACTTTTTGGGCACATTCCTGACAAAGATGAGTTTTAGTAGCCTGCCCATTGACTATTTTCGTAAGATGCACAACAGACTCTCGTTGCATACAGTTTTGACAAATCATTGTACCTACCTCCAGAAAATGGTTTAAAAAAATAAGTTGTGCCCTAACTAGATGTTTACATCTTCTCTACACATATTTGCTAAAATTTCTTTCATCATCCTTGCTCTGAGTATATCAGGTGCAGATGACGTCTCAGCTAGGACCTTGCTGGTAAAAATACTTCTAATAAGAATGGTCTCTCTTTTCGTAAATATCTCTTCTTCCTCAAGTCTTGTTAATAGATTATTAGCCCTTTCCGGCGATAATTCCTCTCCAATAAGTTCAGCCATCAATCTCTGGAATTTACCTTCAGGATCAAGACCTAGCCTTACTATGCGTAAATATCCGCCCCCACCTCTCCGGCTTTCCACCAGATAACCTCTTTCAGCGCTAAATCTTGTAGTAAGAACATAGTTAATCTGAGAAGGAGCACAGGAGAAGAAATTAGCTAAGAAACCTCTCTGCAGGACAATATAGCCTTCGTCAGCCTGTTGTAATACCATTTTTAGATATTCTTCTATCCTATTAGCTAAGTTACTCATGTATCTCAACCTCTCAATTTGATACTGACTTTAGTTGACATTGTGACCATTATTGACCTTTGTTATATTTTAACCTTTTTTGACCATTTTGCATACCACTTTTTGAAAAAAAAATGAGAGCTTTTCACATTAAAGCTCTCATTAGGGATTACTAGTGTTTTTATCAATTATCATCTATTTCATACATGATAAAGCTATGCTTAGCTACTAAGAAAATAATACCAGAAGCCAAAGGTTAGAATAGCCGTCACAATCAATAGTACAATCAGCTTAAGTCCACCGAAAGGAGTCCCTTTATTTTCAAGTTCCATCATAAAATCGTCGTCATCATCAAAATGTTTTTCTTCTCTAACTTTTAGCGCATCTTCTTCATCGCTAGTTGAGAAAGCATCTTTTTCCTCTTTTTTTACTTCAGAATCCTCTCCCACAGCCGCATGAGGAACACTTGCTAATTCCTTTTCTTCCTGCAGATAATCTTCCTGTAAATAATTAAGATTTTCCTCTCCTAAGAGTATCGCCCTAATCTGATCACTTTCGGTTTGTGGCTCTTCTTGCAGTGTATCAGGATGAGACTTGTTAACATACGGTTCCCAGACTATAGGGTTAATATTTACATCCTCTTTTGACACTTTACGTTTGAAACCTTCGTTATCAGCAGGAGATAGCTTAGTTTCAATGTCTTTCCAAAATAATCCGCCTTCAAGTAACTGCTTGAGTTCTGCCTGTTCTAGCCAGAATTCCTTTTCATTTTTCATATATCAAAACCCCCAACGGTAATAGTCACGTTATTCTAACATCTAATTATGTTCTACAAATAAAGATATAATCCTGTTAAAATCTATGGAGAAACACAAAAATAATCTTTCCACCTATTCGGTAGTTTATACTCTGTTCCTTTTCTAAAAAAAGATATAGAATGAAACAGCACTATATTATGAAAGAAGGTATACATTATGGGATGCAACTGTACAGTATATAATTATTGCCCTGTTTGCTCTCAGGAGCTTGTTTATAAAGCAATAGACGGTAAACAACGAAAACATTGTCATCAGTGCGACTATATTCATTGGGGTGAATGTTCTATAGGAGTAGGAGGAGTACTGCTGAAAGAGGGTAAAGGGTTAATCGTGCAACGTGCTAATAACCCAGGTAAAGGAAGATGGACCATACCTGGAGGTTATGTCGAACAGGATGAAAAGATAGAAGACGCTATAGTTAGAGAGCTTAGAGAGGAAACCGGACTAACAACAGAAACAGTAAGCGTTCTGGCTGTCAGAGACCGTCCTCAAGACCTTCCTGGAGTAAAGCATGATATCTATATAGTATTTTTATTACGATATTTAGGTGGTGACCTAAAACCCGACCTAGTGGAAGTAAGCCAAGCCGATTTTCGCGCTCCTGAGGAATGTAAGGACTTAAACATAGCTCCCCTAAGCCTCCATGCTATCAAAGAGGCCATCGCACAAACCACTGAAGAACACTCCACACCTGGTTTAATCCGTAAAGAAGGTGTTCAGATGGTAGGGTCTCTTTCAGAGTTATATTCTATGCCTTAAGTATCGTTCAGTACCTTTCTGGTTTACAACTGTGGTTAGGACTCTCGCTTTTAGGGGACCTAAATTGTAAATCGAAATGCAACTCTACCGATACAAACTGAAGCTTCATAGTGAAGTAAATTTGTAGATACCAGGTGACTGCATCTTGGGTTACAAAAGATTGGTGATTAACCAATCTTTTTGTATTTACTATTATAGTGATGCAGGAGATACCAATTCGGTTAAGGGAGCCACATACATTACCTCTAATAATATCAGCAGGAACATTTCGCAGTCGGAGTTGTGGAGAGTGTGGATAAGCTCTTTTAAGGAATGACCCATAATTGCTTATCCAAGTTTTGTGGGCAACCTGAAAGGTTATCCACAAAACGGCACTATCCACAACCTCTCACTCACCGGAACGCTGGCACAAAGTAAGTCAAATTAATCATTTACACGCTCTTTCAATTAGATATATCCTTATATGCGTTGGCGGCGGGACGGAGAATAGCGATGTCAAAATTTTTCACTTATGAAGAAAGACTGAATCTGCAGAAGCATCTGAAAGAAAG
>JAGXFZ010000087.1 GCA_024637055.1 Gracilibacter sp.
AGCTATATGGTGTTCGCTGTTATTATTCCGATATTAGCACTAATCATCGGAACTACTTTTGAACCCTATGTTTTGGCTATTGTTATGCTAGCTGTAGAATTGATATTCAGTGTTTGCTTGATTATTGAAAACAAGAAACTTCACCAAGTTTACTAATGATATTGGCCTCAATGCCCGGATTTGATAGGGGATTGAATCTAGAACGAAGAAGGGTTAGGAAAAATGATGGAGGAAGGATTAAACAATTGTTGTAGTGAAAGCACGGTAGGATTAACTTGCGAAATAGAAGAAAGTTCATGTCCTGTATGTAAAACATTAGGATCGAGGGTCAAGAGAGTTACCGTTGAGCACCTCGTGCTGAAATCGCTGACAGAGTTAGTTGGAGATAACGATTATTATCTGTGCATGAATGAAGAATGTAATATTGTCTATTACAACAAGGAAACAAGTTTCAGCAAACAGCAAGTGAAAGTTCCAATATGGTTTAAGAGTGATGCGACCCCTAAGTATGCTTGTTATTGTAGCAAGGTGACAGAGGAACAAGTTATTAATGCTGTCGTCAATGATCGTGCTGATAATATGAAAGAAGTCCTCAGGATTACAGGGGCAATGAAAGATGCACAATGCGAGAAGAATAATCCGCTAGGAAGGTGCTGCCATCAAATTATCCAGAATGCGATTGATAAGGGGCTATCAATGAGACAATAGAAAGAAGACTTCTTAGCAGGCTTAAGAGACTTCAAGAGAGATCTAAAGGATTTATCTGATATACATGGCAGGGATTTACGGTGCGCAGTTGGAACGGATTTTGCCAAAACAAAAAATCGATGGATGCAGCTTATATGGATATGATAAAACGAACAAGGATAACTATATCATCAGAAACGGCGAAGAAGTTGGCTGTTCCTGGTGGAGTTCCTGAACGTCAGACGATATTCCAGAGGTATAGAATATGAATGTTTTAATTTTTGGTGGAACAGGTTTTATATGTAGGAGCCTAACTAAGGAGTTAATCTCTAATGGTTATAGAAATCAGCAAATAACAGCGAACAAAGTTGAAAGTGCCATCATGGTTTCCAGTTCCTGAATTTATATTGAAAATCGCATTAGGCCAAATGTCTGAAATGTTATTACATGGTCAAAGGGCTATTCCTCAAAAAATTAGTGGTAATTGTTCATAGTTTGAGAATGGAAACCATTCGGAACAGATTCTTCCCCAGACATTTTGTAGATCGCTACATCAATTATCCTTATATCACTATTATTGAGATCAAATGCTGCAAGAGTAAGAAGTACATTTTACTATATAGAATTATAGTGCTTTAACAGAACGTAAGGGTAGTCAATGTCTATAAATGGTTTTTAGATTTGAAAGAGTAAGGGAGATTACATGACAGATGTATTACTTTTCCTGTTTAGCAGTATAGTTTGTTATCTTGTCGCTGGGATTGTTCATGAGTTAGGGCACATCTTTGCAGGTGTTTTCCAAGGATTCAAATTCTATTTGCTTGTTGTCGGTCCTTTTGGGCTAAAACGTAATGAAAACGATAAAATTGTTTTTTACATAGAGAGTAATACAGCATATTGGGGCGGTGTTGGAGGAACCTTTCCACCAAATGAAGACCCTGATAATTTTGATAAGTTTGCTAAAGTACTGCTTTTTGGACCTTTAACATCAATTATTTTTGGTTTACTCATGCTGCCTTTAGCAATTATAACAGATATGCTGTTTTTTGGTTTGCTATGTGCAATGCCAATAGGCATGGGTGTAGTAAGTCTTATTCCACTAAAAACAGGAGCATTTTATTCAGATGGTGGCAGATGGATGAGAATGAGAAATGAACCCACAAGAAGAGTTGAACTTGCTTTATGGAATATTGTTCAAAGAGCAGGATTAGATCAAAAATATATGGATATGGATATAGATATAGACGATGTCGATGTCTTAATCAACGATAAAGACCAGAGCACAAAATACATGGGGCATTATTTTTTATATTTGCACTACAAAGACAGAAACGATTTAGTCAAGGCAGAACAGCAAAAGGACCTTCTCCAAGAGTTATCATCTAAAGTATCAAAACAAATATCGATGGTATATCCGGTTGAAGAATAAAAAAACTCTCCGCATCACCGTTTATAAAACGACAATTGTGGGAGAGTCTATGCCAGGGAAACAGGTTCCGTAGACTTACATATTTACAGCAATATTGTTGCTAGTTAGAGTTTCAGTTCTAGCAGAAATATGATTCATTACTTTGAACACGGTTACTGGAGAGTTAGTTAATTTCACAACTCTATATTCCCTGGATGTCTCGCCAAAGGAAGTTCTAAGAATATCCAGGATTTCTTTTTTAAGCGTTGAAAATTTTGATTCATCAACAATGTGATGCTGGTCACGCTTTAACAGCTTCTCAATCTCGCTGTATAGGGTCTTAAATTCATTCCGAAAACGCATTAGGCTACCTCTTTCTTTTTTCAAACATTAAAATACACACAAAGAATATCATAACAGAAAAAAATGTGGCTGTAAACAATAAATTATGGAATTTTCCTTAGCACTTTCACGAAGGAGGAGTATAAATGAATAATATAAGTATTTTTCAAGTCGACGCTTTCACTAATCTACCGTTTAGCGGGAACCCGGCAGGGGTATGTATTTTACAGTCATCAGCTGATTCTGATTGGATGCAAAAAGTCGCTGGAGAAATGAATCTATCAGAAACGGCCTTTTTATATAAAGAAGATGACGGTTTTAATCTACGGTGGTTTACCCCCACTGTTGAAGTCGATCTTTGTGGACATGCTACGCTGGCAAGTGCTCACATCTTATGGCAGGAAAAATACTTGAGGGAAGATCAAGAAACCAAGTTTTTTACAAAGAGTGGAATCCTTACCGCGAGAAAATGTGGAGATTGGATAAAGCTAAATTTTCCAATTGAGCCGGATATGGAAACTATTCCTCCAGAAGATCTTTTGAAAGCACTTGGGGTAAAAGTTCTTTATGTTGGTAAGAACCGTTTTGATTACATAGTAGAGGTTGAATCTGAGAAGGTTGTTAGGGATATAGCGCCTGACTTAACCTTATTAAGTAAGATAACTGGAAGAGGGTTAATTGTTACAAGTTTATCAGATACAAATGAGTTCGATTTTGTTTCAAGGTTTTTTGCACCAGGAGAAGGGATTGATGAGGACCCCGTAACTGGTTCAGCCCATTGTTGTTTAGGACCTTATTGGATGAAGCGATTGGGCAAAAGCGAGTTTAGTGCCTATCAGGCCTCTACACGAGGGGGGATAGTTAAGGTCAAGATAGAAGATAAGCGTGTGATTTTAGGAGGAAAAGCTGTAACAGTATTTAAGGGTAATTTTATAGCTTAGATTTTTATTTAGAATTTATCGATTATTCCACTAAGTTGTGATACGATATAGTAACTAAGTCGTATTTCTATGTAGAGGGGTGGTAGTAATGGGAAAAACTGAGCTTATAAAGGGCAGTACAGAAATGATTATTCTTTCCTTGCTTAAAGAAAAGGATATGTACGGTTATGAGCTTGCTCAGGAAATAAATAATTTAAGTGAAGGATATTTACAATTTAAGGAAGGGACACTCTACCCCGCGTTAAAACGTCTAGAGGTGGAAGAATTCGTTGAAAGTTATTGGCAATCTTCAAATGAAGGACCACGTAGAAAATACTATGCTATCACCAATGAAGGTCATAAGGCATTGACCGAAAATAAAAAGGAATGGAATTCCTTTCAGAAGGTGATGAGACGTTTCATAGGGGGTGATACTGCTTATGCACGAATTTGAGCCTAAGTTTGAAGCGTATTTAGATCAAGTCTTATCGTCTCTGAAAATCGATAGCCAAGAAAAAAAGCAATTAAAGCTAGAGTGGAATCAACATCTCGTTGATAGCCTTGATAATCTTATACAAGGTGGAATATTAAGAGAGAAAGCTGTTGAGATGGCAATTCAACAATTTGGAAAACCGAAATTGTTGAAACAAGAGGTAGCTCATAAGCATTCGCTTTGTTATGTTTCTATTTTTTTTATCATAAGGTAATTAAAGTAATCCCTAATGTTATATCTTATATTGCAGTTCTTCCTATATACGCTTTTTGGATCTATATATTTTTGAAACTGGCAAATGAATTTAGTATTGGGCATTATACTAGTAATCTATTTACTCTTGATTGGTCCAGGTTAACGGGAGTAGATGGGATCTTTCAATTCCCAACTTTACATATGCTTTGGTATATAATAGTAGTGGTTAATATACTTTCGCCTAGTAACAAGGCAATGTTAGAACGGGCTATAGTTTCTAGTTTCCAATATTGGACAATGTTGGCAATAGGGCTTGCTTTAGCGATGATAGCACCTAATTCTGAAACTAGCGTAATAATTTTAAATGTTGCACTTTTATATGCATTTTTACAGCAAATTGTTTCCATTATGAAGTTTAAGGGATTACCACCCACAACAACCCGTCTTATTACATAGAAACTATCTTCATTTGTATTCGTTCAAGATTTGGCTTATTAAGTATTAATTTAGGAGACAGTATGAACAGATTGATAGATACTAAGGTAAACGGTTTTAAAATAAGGTTTGCAGAATTGAAAGATGTTTCATTGATATTAGAGTTCATAAAGGAATTAGCAGAATATGAAAAAATGCTGGATGAGGTAGTTGCCACAGAGGAGGTTTTAAGAGAGTTTTTATTTGAAAGGAAGACAGCTGAGGTTATAATTGGTGAATTTCAGGATAAACCGGTATGTTTTGCTTTGTTCTTCCACAACTTTTCAACATTTTTAGGGAGACCCGGTATTTACTTGGAAGACTTATTTGTCAAACCCGAAATGAGAGGAAAGGGAATGGGCAAGGTAATGCTTTCATTTTTAGCGAAACTAGCAATAGAGAGAAAATGCGGAAGACTAGAATGGTGGTGCTTAGACTGGAATGAACCTTCAATTGATTTTTACAAACATTTAGGAGCAAAGCCAATGGATGATTGGACTGTATATAGAATATGTAGTGAGGAGCTAAATACATTAGCGAACTGTTTTATTGAGTAGTAACTATTGTCCATAGCTATCGGATTGGGATTCTTTGAATTAATAATAGGAGAGAGAAGGATTATTATGGTCAACTGTGCTGGATGTAAAGTATATCCATGTTCCAAAGGAGAAGACTGTGTACGGGGTTAAGTTCTAAGGTCTTACGTAGCTCCCTCAAGAAAAGAATATGAGAAAGCAGATAATAAGAAGATATTAGAGGTTTCCTCTCATATAGAGGGAGAGCATTACATGGAGTGGACAAGACTTGAAGAAGTTTTAGGCTTTGCAGAACAGATGGGGTACACTCGAATTGGCCTAAGTCACTGCGTAGGATTAACAACCGAAGCTAAACAATTGAAAGATATATTTGAGGAAAGGTTCACTGTCGAATCCGTGTGTTGTAAGTTTTCGGGAATTGATAAAAAGGAATTAAATCTGACTCAGATAGATTGCGATAGATATGAAGCAATATGTAACCCTATTGGGCAGGCGATGATACTTAATGATTTAAAAACAGATCTAAACATCATTGTGGGTTTATGCATTGGGCATGATATATTATTCACTAAATATTCTGGGGCACCTGTAACTACATTCATTGTTAAGGATAGGGTAACAGGTCATAACCCATCAGTTGCTCTTTATTCAAGTTATTATGGTAAAAAGTTTAAAAAATGGAACTCTACAATACCCTTTCACAAGTGCCATGTGTAAATAATGTGAGGTGATGTATATGAGTAGTAGCAATCTACGAGCTGACTGCGAAAAATGTTTCGGCTTGTGCTGTGTAGCCTTGTACTTTTCAGCTTAAGCCACTGCAAGATTGGGTACTTGAATAAGAGAGGAGTATTTTAAGGATGCGTGTTCTGAAAATAACTATAATAATATTAGGATTACTATTGGTTTTGAATACCTTTCTCTCTTCGAGAACGCCTACAATCAGGGATGGTGATGGAGATGTTATCCCTGAAAGCATCTCAGAAATCATAGAGGTCAAACTTGGTGGGGTTGATCAAACCATTATGATACGAGGTGAGAACAGAAGGAATCCAGTCTTACTTTTTTTACATGGTGGCCCCGGATATCCACAGATTTCCTTTGCTAGGAAATTCCAGAGCAAACTAGAGGAAAGTTTTGTTGTTGTTAATTGGGACCAAAGAGGGTCTGGGAAATCCTATTCACCATTAATTCCTGATGAATCAATGACCAAGAAACAACTGTTGACTGATAGCAACGATTTGATTGATTATTTAAGAAATAGGTTTGATGCGGATAAAATATATCTCGTTGGGCATTCTTGGGGTAGTAATTTAGGAGTATTTTTGGCTCAAAGTTACCCCGAAAAGCTTTATGCCTATATTGGAATTGGTCAATCAGTTAATGATGATAAGGGTGAAAATATGTCTTATGAATTCACCCTCAGAGAAGCTAAAATAAGAGGGAATTTAAAAGCTATTGAAGAGTTAGAAGCGCTCGGTAGTCCTCCATATGAAGATCCAAATAAGGACATAATGATTCAGAGGAAGTGGCTGGGAGCGCTTGGTGGTGCTGCGAGGAAGGTTAACACTCTCAAAGAAATAATGGTAGGAAGCTTAATATCCTCAGAATACAGTTGGATAGATGGAATTAAGTTTATAGTAGGTAATTATTACGTGCGGAGTACGATGTGGGAGGATCAATTAGCTCTAGATCTTTTTGAGGAAGTACCAGCGCTGAAAGTACCAGTATATTTTTGCATAGGAAGGTTTGACCATAATACACCGTTTGAACTTGTAGAACAATACTACAACCAGTTAAAAGCTCCCCAGAAAGGATTTATTTGGTTTGAGGATTCGGCTCATGCCCCCCACTTTGAAGAACCAAATAAGTTTGCAGAAATACTATTAAGAATCCGACAAGAAACGAGTACAGACGTTCATTTATTGTATAATAGAAAGGGATTTTAAATGGAGACGTTTGCTTTAATCGTTTTAGTTTTTATTGCCTCTGTTCTACAGGCAGGAACCGGATTTGGATTCTCTATTATGGCTACTCCATTCCTACTTTTGCTTTTTGAAGCACATGATGCGATACAGTTAAATATAATACTCTCTCTTTTAATTTCTGTTATCATGACTTTTAAGATACGCAAAGAGATCAATAAAGAAAGCTTAGTACGCTTAATAAAGGGAAGTTTAATAGGAATTTTACCAGGACTTTTGCTCTTCATCTTTCTTGACGTACAACCTTTAAAAATCCTAGTAAGTGTATTAATCCTTCTATCAACGGTATTATTAGTCGCCAAAATTACTGTGAAACAGACAAACTTAAAAGAGTTAATAACTGGAGCTTTATCAGGTTTGCTAACTACAAGTCTAGGCATGCCTGGCCCTCCGTTGCTGATATATTTCTCGGGGACAAATGTTGATAAAGCTACACTACGTAGTACTACACTTGCTTATTTTGTATTCGTTTATTCGGCTAGTATCTTGCTTCAGTTTTCGATGTACAGCATTTCTAAAGGAGTCTGGATATCAGCTTTATGGGCCTTGCCTTTTACCTTGTTAGGAATTTATCTGGGGCAATGGGTATTCTTGCGCCTTAATCAGCAACTCTTTCAGAAGATAATATATGCTTTGTTATTCTTTACTGGTATATATTTGCTATTTACAACTCTTTAAATTAACACATGACCATTAAATAGTTAATTGCTTTTGGAGAAATATTAAACTTATGTAATATAGTATAGGTACAGGTGACAGCATGATTTTTATGTTAGATAATTTTGACTCGTTTACATATAACCTATATCAGTACTTTGGAGAACTAGGGGAAGAGGTGGTAGTCTTTCGTCCCGGGGAAGGCAATATCTCAGATATTTGTGACCTTAAACCTGACTTGATTGTTATTTCCCCGGGACCTTGTTCACCGAATGAAGCTGCTTTTTCTTTAGAAGTCATAGAATATTTCAAGCAAAAGGTGGCCATTTTAGGAATCTGTCTGGGACATCAGGCTATTGGTCAAGTTTTCGGGGCTAATGTAGTCAGGGCGAAGACACCTGTTCATGGTAAGGTTTCAGAAATTAGCCATGATGGGCTTGGAGTTTTTCGAGATCTTCCTAACCCGTTGAAGGTCACACGTTATCATTCTCTTGCTCTAGAGAAAAGCAGCCTTCCGGAAGAACTTGTTATTACCGCCCAGACCGCTGAAGGTGAGATTATGGGGATACGCCATACCCACCTTCCTATTGAGGGAGTGCAGTTTCACCCCGAGGCTATCTTAACTGAAAGCGGTTTAAAACTTTTGGAAAATGCCGTTAAGAATGCCCGAGTCTGGAAAAGCCAGCATAAGAGGGCAGAGGTTTGGCAGGTTCGCCCTCTTGAACTGTCGTTACCACCACATCAATTGATGTATGCCTTGCAACAAACGGATAATCCTTTTTTCTTTGATAGTGGTAATCATTATGCTGGACTGGGGACTCACTCTTATCTGGGAGGATTTCCTTTCCTCAAAGTATGTGCTTTCAAGGAATTTATGAAAATAGAAAGAATAGGTCAGCAGGAAACAGAGGTAGCCTTTCTACCTCAAGAAAATGCTTTGACAGTATTGGATGATTTCCTTTCAAGATTTCAGACTCCCATACCTTCACCTTTTCCTTTCGCTGGAGGGGCTGTAGGGTTTTTCAGTTATGATCTGAAAAATGAAATAGAAGATTTTAGCATAAGGCAAAAAGAGGAGCTAGCGATTCCCCTTTGGAACTTAGCCTGGTATGACGGAATTATAGTATATGAACATGACACAGCAAAATATTGGTTAGTCGCTTGTGGCATGAAAGAAGATGGGGGATGTGATCAGGACCTTGCTCAGGCCAGGCTAGATAAGCTTGAAGAAATCATCCGTAATTTTTTAGAAGCGGGTTCCATTGATAAGAATACCATCATGATAGAGAACCTCCCTTTGAAGGTTCCTTTTGAGGAGGTAGGTAAAAGTGTTCCTAAGAAACAGTATTTGAAGGATCTACAGAAGGTAATCGATTATATTTATGCAGGCGACATCTATCAGGCTAATCTCAGCCAGATGTTCAGTTTAAAATATCAAGGTGATCCCTGGGATTTATACTTTAGGCTTCGCCAGCAAAATTCTGCTCCTTTTTCTGCATTTCTGCCTTATACAGACTTCCAGATTCTTAGTACATCGCCTGAACGGTTTATAAGGATTAATACCCAAGGGTCCATCGAGACAAGACCAATTAAAGGCACCCGACCCAGAGGTAAAACTTCCGCAGAAGATGAAAGGCTGGCGCAAGAACTTCTGCATAGCGAGAAGGACAGGGCTGAACTGACCATGATCGTAGATTTAGAACGAAACGATCTAGGGAGGATTTGTACTTATGGATCAGTGAAGACTAAAGAACTCATTACACTGGAAAAGTATCCTGCTGTCTGGCATCTTGTTGCGACAATTGATGGAAGACTAAAGGCAGGTCTTAAGCCAAGCCAGATACTTAGTGCTATCTTTCCTGGTGGTTCAATCACAGGTGCTCCCAAGATTAGGGCTATGGAAATTATCGATGAGATGGAACCATATAACCGTGGGTTATATACTGGAAGCATTGGTTATATTGGTTTTGATGGAGCCTGGGATCTGAATATCGTTATTCGAACTATTTTATTGAAAGAAGGCTTTGCTTATGTTCATGCTGGTGGAGGAATCGTGGCTGATTCCGTTCCGGAAGAAGAATATTCAGAAACCATCCATAAAGCAGGTAAGCTGCTGGAGGTTTTAGGAGTCGAACTGGATTCAAAATAGAAATAAGGATTAATTGAGGCGAGAATGAAAGATAAGCAAATTATTGTTCTGGTTCATGGATTTAATAAAAGCCAGTCAGATATGTCGGGCTTAAAAGCCTACCTAACCGAGATAGGATATCACTGTCTAACGGTAAACCTTCCAACCAGATTCGGTTCACTAAATGACTGTACTAACGTTATGCAGAGTCAGTTAGCAAAACTACTAAGTAAGGTTGAATACCAGAAGATTCATTTTGTTGGTCATAGTATGGGCGGACTAATAATAAGAAGCTTCCTGGCAAGAAATAATCTCTCTTGCATTGGAAGATGTGTCTTCATTGCCTGCCCCAATAAAGGTTCGTGCTTAGCTGATAAAGTACATAAATTCTTTCCACCTGCTTTAAATATCCTCAAGTCATTAAACGAGCTAAGAACCGACGGTCTGGAGATACCTCCACCGAGAAACATCCCTTATCCTGAAATAGGAGTAATTGCAGGTAACAAGAGTAACCTCGCATTGGGTGTTTTTCTAAATAAAGAAAATGATGGAAGAGTAGAAGTAGATTTTACTAGGATCGAAGGGATGACAGATATCACAGTCCAACCTTATGGGCATAAAGAGATACACTATCAACCGGATATTGCTAGATTAGTAGACGAATTCTTAACTACTGGAAGGTTTAACTGATTGAGAGAAAAATACGTTGAGAGTTTAGCATACGGATAATTAGAATGAGGAGTTATAGGAGGTTCGGTATGAGTATGAAGTACGAATGGAAAAAGCAAGCTAAAGAATTATATCTACCCAAGAATGAACCCCAATCAATTGATGTGCCTTCGATAAAATTTTTTATGCTTAATGGAAAAGGTAATCCCAATAACGAAGCTTTCTCTGAAGCAATTGGGGTATTATACTCCCTTTCCTATGGGGTTAAAATGATGCCTAAAAAGGGCGTAATTCCACCTGGATATTTCGAGTATTCAGTATTCCCGTTAGAGGGAGTTTGGGATCTGGCTGAGGAAGCAAGAGTATTAGAAAAATTAGACAAGGATAGTCTTATATACACAATAATGATAAGACAACCCGATTTCGTAACAAAGGAGTTAGCTCAGGAAGTTCTAGAAGTCACCAAGAATAAAAAACCTCATGTGTTACTTGACAATGTTAAATTTGAGACTGTTGAAGAGGGAAAATGTGTACAAATGTTACATATAGGATCTTATGATAACGAGCCTGTTAGTTTTAAGAAGATGGAAGAATACTGCCATGCAAATAACTTAACAAGAGTATCTCATACGCACAGAGAAATATATATTTCTGATGTCCGCAAAACTGCTCCTGAAAAGTTAAAAACTGTCCTGCGTATCAAAGTAGAAGCTACTTAAATAAAGCAAGAAAATCTCCATATCCTTCACCTTCCAAATCTTCTTTGGGTATGAAGCGTAGAGATGCAGAATTGATACAATAGCGCAGTTCGTTACGACCAGGCCCATCGTCGAAAACATGTCCTAGATGAGAATCAGCTTGTTTACTTCGCACCTCTGTTCGAGTCATTCCATGGCTTAAGTCGGACTCTTCCTTCAAGCTAGTCTCGAAAATTGGTTTTTGGAAGCTAGGCCACCCGCATCCGCTCTCAAATTTATCTTTGGAACTGAATAAAGGTTCGCCTGAAACAATATCTACATAGATACCTTCATCTTTATTATCCCAATACTCATTTTGGAAGGCTGGTTCTGTTCCATTCTCTTGGGTAACACAGTATTGGATATTTGTGAGTTCATTCTTTAGTTGGGAAGTGTCTCTAGGCCAATATTTGTTAATAAAAACATCTCTTCCCGAACCTTGCCGGTATAGCTTATAGCGAAATGAATTCTTGTTATGAAAATCTTGATGATATTCTTCAGCGGGATAGAACTTCTTAGCGGGTAGGACTTGTGTAACAATAGGCGCATGAAAAAGATTGCTTTCCATAAGGGATTTCTTCGAGACTTCTGCTTTATGACGTTGTTCTTCATCATGATAGAAAATCGCAGTCTGATAGGACTTACCTCGGTCACCAAATTGACCGCCTGGATCAGTTGGGTCAACTTGTCGCCAATAAATCTGCAGAAGTTCATCGTAAGAAATAATATTGGGATCAAATGTAATTTGAATTGCTTCAAGATGCCCTGTTGTTTCAGAACATACTTGCTTGTAGGTTGGGTTCTCTAGCTGTCCACCAGTATAACCCGATACAACTTTGATAATCCCATCCATCTTCTCAAATGGAGACACCATACACCAGAAGCATCCCCCAGCAAAAGTTGCTATGTTCAAAATCATCACCCCTAAATATTGTTTATATTAGATTAACACACATATAGTTAGTCATATATAAAATTTGCACCATACATATAAAAATTATCAATATATATGATAATCGGATAGGTTAAAGATAAGTTAGTTTATTACTAATATCCTGGAGGAGACATTAATGATTGAGGAGATAGTAAATGATTAAGGTAGTTAATAAGAAAAGCATTTTAATCTTAATAATTGTGGTTGGATTATTGATTGCAGCTAGTGTTGCCTACATAAACCCATATAGAGGAACGATATCATGGGAAGAAATGGACGAATCCTTACCTTATGATCAGCAACTGACAAAAGCTCAAGCACAAGCAGAACTAGAGTATATGGTCAAGCTCATTGACGATCGCCATCTTTCCGCCAAAGATGGACTACCTGAGAATGTAGAAGACCAGTATGAAGAAGAGATTGCAAATCTGCATGCAAATCCCACTGTGTTAGAATTATGGACAGCTGGTAGCAGGATTCTGAAACAACTTGAAGATGCTCATTCCTCCATGTATTACTATGGTGCAGAAGGCAGTCATATCAATATCGAGTGGAAATATAGAGACAGTGCTCTTATCTGTAATAATGGAGAACGTGCAGGCCAGAGAATAGAAAGCATAAATGGAACTAAGATAGAAAATCTATATAAGAAATTTTTATCTCAGTTTTCTTATGAAAATATATATTATGCTGAATATAATTTTCCCAATTATCTTAAGAGAAAGTATACTTTAAACTGGCTTGGTGTTGAATCCGAGGATAGTATAAAAATAACATTTAACAATAATGGTGTTTACCAATCTGAAGATTATAATTTTCAAGAAATATCATCACCAAAGGTTGAACAAGACTTTGTAAGATATTCGATAGATAAGGAAAAGAAAGTTTGGGTACTAACACTCGATAGTTGTCAGTTTAATGATTATTATAAAGAGACAGTCAAGAATTTCTTCACTGAAGTTAAAGAACAAGACATCGAGGCTATTGCAGTAGATTTAAGAAAAAATGGTGGAGACAATTCAAATGTTGCCGATGAATTTGTAAGGTATCTGCCAGTAGATAACTATATGAATTTTGGGTCTAAGGTAAGATTCAAATCATGGATATCCATACATGACGTGAGCCTTTCAAAGAATAACAAATATGACAATTTGCTTTTCGCTGGGGATGTTTACGTGCTCACATCGAACTCTACTTTTAGTTCAGCAACTTGGTTTGCGGTTCTGTTACATGATAATGACTTAGCTAGGATTATTGGTGAACCATCAGGGAATAAACCCTCTGCCTACGGGGATGTCCTGTCTTTTCAAATGCCCTATAGCAAATTGTCTTTTACCCTAACTTATAAAGAATTCTCACGGCCAGATGTAGCAAAGGACGATGAAAAGGCTTTATTACCGGATTATCCTATCGAACAGGAGAACGCTCTGGACGAGTTATATAGAATAATATAAGGAGACATCATATGTTGAATACACCAATTAGGCCTATCTATTACATCATAAGTGCTTTGTTAGTGTTTGGATTATTAGGAAGTGAATTCTTAGTTTTCTTTATAGATAGGCTTGTCGATGGCAGAGATATGAATCAGCTTTTTTCCTGGCCTATACACTGGTATGGAGCTGTTTTTCATTGGATCATAACCATAATAATCTGGGGAATAGGATCAATATTGCTGATTATCTTGGCAAACAGAAAAAAAGTTTTCTCTCAACTGATTAACTTTAAATTGGACCGTAGGGCTATTTTTTTATTGGTACTAGGGGCTGGCTTCGCGGTTATATACAGTCTAATTCAGAGTATGATTACAGGATCTCCAATACCACAGGTATACAACGAATATCTAGGCTTCAAAAAAATGTATGGTGATTATGCTCTTCTCGTATCTCTATTCCAGAACGTCTACTATATCTTTGAGTTTATCTTAGTTGTTATAATGATAACTTGCTTCCAAAAAGCCGGGGAGATATGGTTTAAAGTCAGTAATTTTCCCTGGGGAAGTATAGGTTTGATGATTACATGGGGAAGTATTCATTTCCTAACAAATCCTGAAGGCGCAATAGGTGTAATGATTTGGTCTCTAATCCCGGGAATAATCTATATCTTAGGCAAAAAGAATTTCTATCCCGTTTACCTCGTATTGTTATTAGGATTTATCATTTAAATATGAATACTTGCCTTATCTTCCAAAAATAAATATTCTCTAGATATTAGCTATATAAATCTAGAAAATAGGCTCTCTGTATCAGGATAGATGCAGAGAGCTTTCTTAATGATAACCTCCATCTAGAATAAAAACTAAATTCTATTTAATTAATATTTCTTTAATAATTTCATAAGCTCTCTTTAATTTCATTGATACATAATGATATTAACGAATTGAATCAAGGAGGGTAATCCAATGAACAATGTACTAGAAGTTGCTAATCTTTCAAAATCTTTCAATGGGAATAGAGTAGTGAATGATGTTTCTTTCCAGGTAGAAGCCGGGGATGTCTTTGGTTTCCTAGGACCGAATGGAGCAGGGAAGACAACAATTATCAGGATGATCCTGAATCTTATACACTCAGATAGTGGGACAGTTAGAATCAACGGTTATGATACGAAGAAGGATTTTAATAAGGCTATCAAGAGTGTAGGTGCTATCGTAGAGAAACCTAGCTTCCACGATTATCTTTCTGCCTATGATAACCTAGTACAGATAGCGAACTTGCATCCTGAAATAACGAATAGGCGAGTAAAAGAAGTTTTGGAATTTGTTGGACTAAGAGATAGAGCAGGCGATAAAGTGAAAACTTATTCTTTGGGGATGAAGCAGCGCTTAGGAATCGCGATAGCCCTAATCAATAAACCAACTATCGTCTTCCTCGATGAACCAACTAACGGCCTAGATCCCCAGGGAGTAATCGAGATTAGAAACCTTATCATTCGCTTAGCCCAAGAGCAAGGAATAACCTTTTTTATAACCACTCATATTCTTCATGAAGTGGAACAAATCTGTAACAAGGTTGCAATTCTAAAGAAAGGCAAACTGATAGCTCAGGATTATGTAACCAATCTTCTAAATAGAGAAAAAGAGTTAATTCAAGTTCATACTAACCAGCCTAATGAAGCTTTAAATCTATTGCAGAAGGTTAAATACATCTCTAAGATGGAAGTTCTTCCTTTTGGCTTGAAAGTGGAACTAGATAAAGGCCTGTCTGTTGAACTGAATAAACTATTGGTCTCTAATGGCATTGGAGTCAACTATATAGTCCCCGATAATCAAACCTTGGAACAATTTTTCATCGAACTTACAGGAGGTAGTAAAAATGTTTAATCTTATTAAAAATGAAGTCTACAAAATGTTTAAAACAAAAAAAATATTGGTATTCATGCTGATTATTTTCGTCTATAACTTTCTGCCTAGCTTAGAACAAGCAATGGGTGCCATTGACGAAGCTGAAATAATAATAAATGGCCAAACTACACCCTTTTATATGTTAAACTTTATGATAAGTAATATATTTCCAATTTTTATCATAGTTTCACTGGCTGATATGATAACGGGTGAATATGCTAACGGGACTTTAAAGTTAGCCTTGCTCCACCCAGTTTCTCGTGTCAAGCTGCTGACAGCAAAAATGATTGCACTTACCCTAGTATTGTTCTGTATATTGATTTTTTCGCTGGTTTTATCATATGCGATGGGAACGCTTATCTTTGGATGGGGAGATCAGTTTTCTTATCAAGAGCCAGATCAAGTTATAAAATATGCCACAGTTTATCCAACCATAGAAGGCATTTACGTAACGATTAGTTCTTATGTATTATCGATCTTACCATTAATGGCCTTTGGGATGATAATTCTATTCATGGCGTTATTGTTTAATAGCAGTGGTGTCATAGCTGGTATATCAATCGGTCTAGTCATATTCTTAAGTATACTTGGAGGAGTGGTTGAGCCAATCCAACCCTATCTGATAGTAGATGGATTTAGTATGTTTAAAGATATCTTTGTTCTGAAAGACATGACTGCTTTTCTTAACACAATTTTAGTTACTGCGGTGTATGGGATAGGGTTCTTCCTAGCTAGTGTATATCTCTTTAGGAAAAAAGATTTAACTTATTAGATATCCATCACGGTTTAGTTTGAGAAATAATGAGGAGAGAGTTGGTATGCATAAAACCACGGTAATTCTGATAAATATAGTTTTTATTATTCTTCTGGCAAGCTTTTTCTATGCAAGGTGGTACTCCGGATCGGTACTCGGTGGGGATGCCCAGGAAATCACCCATGTCGTTTCAAGTATCGATGAAGAGACTTCAAAAAAACTCTTAGAGATAGTTACTGAGGCTAGAAGTGAATTGGATGTTCCAAGTTTACAGGTTTCAGTAATCATTCCTGATCAGGGCAAATGGTCTTGTGCTGCTGGCTGGGCCGATCCTAAAGAGAAGAGGGTTGCTACCACATCTGATATCTATCATATAGGGAGTATTAGTAAAATGTATACTTCAGCTGTGATCATGAAGTTGATACAGGATGGTGTAATCTCTTTGGATGATTCGCTTGCCAAGTATGTGGACGATTTCCCTAGGAATGAAGAAATTACAATTAGACACTTGCTGAATCATACGAGTGGAATTTACAATTATACTGAGAATATGGGATATCAATTAAAAACCGTTCTACTCCGTAAGCAATGGAGTATAGAAGAAATGCTCGAACTTGGAAAAGCTGGAGAAGCCTATTTTGAACCAGGAGCAAATCATTATTATTCCAATACAAATTATGTGTTGCTTGGCTATATTGCAGAAAAAGTATCTGGTAAACCCTTTTCAACATTGTTACAAGAAGAATTCCTCATACCTTCAGACCTAGATAGAACATTCTTTGCTACCCAAGATAATCTGCCTTCAGATGTGATTAAAGGTTATGATATCTCTATACTAGGAACCGGTAAATTGGGAATTAAAAAAAATATGAAAGGTTTCCAAGTTCCTTTTGAAACAAGCGGTTTTACAGCAGGAGGTATTGTAGCAAGCGCTTCCGATGTAAGCGAATTTACGCTGTCTGTGTTTGAAGGAGAGGTTTTAAATGAGGAAACCAAAGAAATGATGAACGCCTTCGTTGAGGCCCCTGATGAAGATGTGCCGGAACAAACAGGTTATGGACTAGGGCTAAGACGGTTGGAATTCGGCGGCGAGGAATTACGAGGCCACACGGGCATATTCCCCGGGTTCAGTAATGTCTCTATGTACTCACCAGATAGAGGTTATGTTGTCACAGTTCTCTCTAACCTTTCTATAGTAGAAGTCAATTATGTGATCAGACGAATTCAGGAAGAAGTATTGAATTAATTGTGAGGTAGTTGAACTTACAGGAGGGGTGCATCGATGGATAGCGCATATCAAAAGAAAAATGTAATTATGTTTTTTCTACTGACATATATAATTTCTTGGTTATTATGGCTTCCAGCGGTACTGGGAAAGGATGATATTTTCCTTTCCCAATATAGTGGTCTGCTTGTCATAATGGGAGGTTTCGTGCCATCGATAGTAGGGCTCGGTCTCGCATTCACATATGGCAAGTCAAGAGGAGTCTTAATTCTTCTAAGAAAAGCCTTAATATTTAAGTTTTCTATAAAATGGTATATTCTAATCTTCCTATTGATGCCCAGTATTACACTTGTTGCTCTCTTATTAACGAAGGTAACAGGTGATATTGGCTTTCCATCATTGTTACTCTCTCTGATAAGTCCGCAACCGTGGCTGATCATCCCTCTGATACTCTTCTTCGTCATTATGCAGGGTCCTCTAGGTGAAGAGTTTGGTTGGAGAGGATATGCTCTGGAAAATTTGCTACTAAGATTCAATCCGTTTGTATGTAGTATCATCCTAGGATTATTGTGGGCAGCATGGCACTTGCCTTTGTTCTTCATTGAAGGAACTACCCAGCACAATCTAGCAGATCAGGGTATAGCAGCTATCGTTCTTGGCTATATATTATATACTTTAATGTTATCTGCACTTATTACTATTATCTACTTACGAACAGGAAGAAGCCTACTATCAGCATTGTTGTTCCATGCGATGGCGAACTTCTCCCACGGGCTTTTTACCGTAATCACAGTCCCGTATGGGGGAGTATCAGTAATTATAATACTTATTGTTGTTACTAGTATATTAGTTGTGGTTAATAGGAAAGAGTTCTTTAAACAAGGTTTTGTAATAAGCTAACTATAATACAAAAGCTCCGCCTTTTTATGACGGAGCCTTTTAGGTATCTTATTACATTACTTCATAACCGTTATCTATTATTCTATCCTTAATAGTGTCTAAATCCAGTTTTTCAGGGTCATATTCGACGAATACTTTTTTGAATTCTGGGTGTACATCTACTAGGTTGACTCCATTTAATGAACCGACACATTTTTTAATGCTGTCAATGCAGTCTATAAAGGACTCACCTTTAAGTGTGATATTCCTTGCTTCCCAAACCATTGTGTCTAACCCCCTTGGTCTTCTTTTGTTTATTCCCATAAAAAAAGCAGTCTTAACTGCCCACAGATAATAATTTTGGCAACCTGGCAATCTTACATAGAATATGCTATAGACCCATAGCTTTGCGTCCTATCTTTTCAGATAGTTTGCCCTTTTTTTCCAGTTTTTAAACATATGATTTACACAATAAATTTACTGTCGAAATCTAACGTATAATACAAAACTTTAATGTATTCTAGCATAAATCACACAAAATAATAATAGGACTTAAGGCTCAAAGATTAACCGGAAATGAAATTTATATATTAAGTTTCTTCCTTGTATCTTAGGTTGTAGTTATGTCAGTAATTAATGCAACATAAACTATTGACAGTAGCGCTTCTATTAAGGTGGGTATTATGAATGAGAGGGAAAAATTTTTTACTGCCAGGGGATATGAAATAGCAGCTCCTCAAGACTCCTTGACTCCTAGTATGGAAGATTATATAGAAATGATCTATCGGTTAAGTCGTAATAATCGTTTTATTCGGGTGAATGACTTAGCTGAGAGGTTAAACGTTCAACCTCCTTCAGTAACCAAAATGATGCAAAAACTTCATGATAAAGATTTATTGAATTATGAAAAATATGGGGTGATTAATCTTACTGATGAGGGAGAAAAACTTGGACTTTTCTTTCTTATGAGGCACAATACATTAAAGGAGTTATTATACCTTCTGGGAGCAGATAAAAATCTTCAGAGAGATGTAGAGCAGATTGAGCATCATATCAATGCTGATACTTTTGAATCCTTTTATGCGCTGGTTAAATTTCTCAAAGAGAATAAAAGTATCCTGGATCTTTTTTATCAATACAAAAAAAGAATGGAAAGTGAATATTAATTATGTTATTACAGTTGAAATACTATTATCTTAGTAATAGAATAGGGAATAAGGTTTAAAATACTGGAGCGGATGTAAAGTGAGTATATTGATTAAATAAAGGCTGCCATGTCTTTTTTTTGTTTTACATTTTTAATTTAGGATTTCAATCTGGTAAGAAACATATTATTAATTCTAACTATGAGGTGATTAAGTGGATAATACTTTGGTTTTTGTTCTGTTTATTATAGCTATTAACATTACACATGTATCCTTAACCAGCGTTAGGCTGATTATGATGATTAAAGGCCTACGTGGCTATGCTGCGACTTTGTCAATATTCGAAACATTTGTTTATATTATGGGTCTATCAATAATACTGAATAACTTAGACAGTCCTTGGAAAATAGCTGCCTACTGTCTTGGTTATGCTATGGGTGTTTATACAGGGAGTGTAATCGAGGAAAAAATGGCCTTAGGGTATATTACAGCTGAAGTTGTAGTAGACACAATAAATGATGATTTTCCAAAAGAATTAAGAAAAAATGGTTTCGGAGTTACAACTTGGATAGGAGAGGGACGTGATGGACAACGCCTGGTCATGATGGTCCTAGCCAAACGTAATAGACAGAAAGAATTAACTAAACTTATCGACCAATACTGCCCTAGCGCTTTTGTGCTTTATGAAGAGCCAAAGTATTTCCGCGGAGGCTTCTGGACAAAGAGAATTACCCGCAAATAGAAGTCGTATAACTGGAAAACTGAGATGGAATATAAACGAAGAATAGGGAGAGAGCATTTGCTCTCTCCCTATTCTCTTCTGAAGGGTTATGGATTAAATGAGGAACAGCATCTCTGCATAGGTGGGCAGCGGCCAAATCTCCGCATCCACCAAAGTTTCGAGCTTATCCCCATGGATCCTGAGTTCTTGCATAGCGACAAATACAGTATCACGATAATATACGCCGCTATCATAGAGATCCCCATGTTCTGTATTTTCAACAGCTTTCTCTAGGGATTCAGTCTTTTCTTTGAATAGCCTTAAAGTTGTAGAGATATCTTTGAGAACTACTTCCTGAGCATAGGTGTCGGCAGCTGGAAGAGCACTTTTGATAGCCTGAATAGTAGTAGCTAAATTACCAACATAGTTAGAAGTTGCTGGAAGTATGAGTCTGTTAGCCATATCGATCATAGTTTTGGCTTCGATGTTGATAGTTTTACAATACTGCTCTAAAAGAATTTCGTAACGTGAATGAACTTCATGTTCGTCCAAGACAGAATGGTTTTTAAACACGGTAATGCTTTTTTCGGAAATATAATGAGGTAAGGTATCTACCATGTTTTTAATATTGGCAAGTCCACGCTTTTCAGCCTCAATCACCCATTCATCTGAATAGTTATTCCCATTGAAAATAACACGTTTATGGTTGGAAATAATTTCTTTGAGTACCACTTGAAGTTCAGAGGTGAAGTCGGAAGATTTTTCTAATCTATCAGCTATCTGTGAGATAGTTTCTGCAACGATGGTGTTGAGTATCATGTTGGGGCAGGCGACGGAAGCACTGGATGGCACCATCCGGAATTCAAACTTGTTTCCGGTAAAGGCGAATGGTGAAGTTCGGTTACGATCTGTGTTATCTTTGGGTATTTCTGGAAGGGTAGTCACCCCTACTTTAATCGTACCACCATTCTTGGAACTTTTTGCTCCTCCATTGCTCTCAATCTGCTCGATTATATCCGTCAGCTGATCTCCCAAGAACATAGAGATGATGGCAGGAGGTGCTTCATTGGCGCCCAGACGATGATCATTGCCGGGGTTAGATGCCGAAAGTCTTAACAGCTCAGAATATTCATCTACAGCTTTGATTATGGCACAAAGGAAAGTCAAAAATTGAGCATTGTCATGAGGGGTTGTACCCGGATCAAGAAGGTTAATACCGTCATTCGTACTCATAGACCAATTATTATGCTTACCAGAACCGTTGACTCCGGCGAAAGGTTTCTCATGTAGTAGGCAGACGAGGTCATGGCGAAGCGCTACTTTTTTCAGAGTATCCATAATGAGCTGATTATGATCTGTAGCGATATTGGTTGTAGTAAAGATCGGGGCTAACTCGAACTGCCCAGGAGCAACCTCGTTGTGTTGGGTTTTGGCTGAGATACCCAATTTCCAAAGCTCTTCATTCAGCTCTCTCATGAATGAAGAGATACGCTCTTTAATGCTTCCGAAGTAATGGTCTTCCATCTCCTGTCCTTTAGGAGGAGTGGCTCCAAAGAGGGTGCGTCCGGTCAGAACAAGGTCCATCCTCATTTCATAAAAGCTCTTATCGATCAGAAAGTACTCCTGTTCGGGCCCTACAGTAGTGATTACTCTGGAACTATTGGTGTTACCAAATAGTTTCAAGAGACGCAGAGCCTGTTTGGAAAGAGCTTCCATGGATCTCAAAAGAGGTGTCTTTTTATCCAAAGATTCACCCGTATAAGAATAAAAAACAGTAGGAATACAAAGTGTAACATTACCATTTTTATCTTCTCTAAAAAATGCCGGTGAAGTACAATCCCAAGCAGTATATCCCCTGGCTTCGAATGTATTGCGAATACCTCCACTCGGGAAGGATGACGCATCAGGCTCCCCTTTGATTAGTTCTTTACCGGAGAATTCCATAACTACTTTGCCATCGGGAGTAGGTGCGATAAAGGAATCATGTTTTTCAGCCGTAAGACCTGTCATGGGCTGGAACCAATGGGTGAAATGGGTAGCTCCTTTTTCCAAGGCCCAATCTTTCATGGCATTCGCTACGATCTCAGCAATGTTAGGATCTAGTTGTAATCCCTCGTCAATCGTTTTCCTCATAGCCTTGTAGGTAGCTTTTGGCAGCCTCTCTCTCATTACTGCATCGTTAAACACGTTAGATCCAAATAAATTCATTTTATTATCCCCCTTCAGTGATATAAAAAATTAATAAAAAAAAAGACACTTAGCCCGAAAACTTTGTTAGTTTTCGAGAAAAGCATCTTTGCTTTTACAACGTATTATTATGTTAAAAATCTAACACAATTGCATCTAAATAACAAGTAGATAGCAGGATGTATACAGTATTAATTTATTTGTGAGCTAAATTTATATAAAATTAAACAACATAAAGGAGTATTTTCTCTTTCCTCGAAATATCTAAAGATGAAAAAATATTATGATGTATAAGATTACTTTGCTGAGCGTTTCTCAAGAGGAGGATTTTCATGTTAAGGAAAAAATTCAGAACTGCTTCAGAAAGATTAGAAAAATATAGTTTGTTCTCAGAACATTCTAGAGATATAATACTTTTTGTTCGCCCGGATGGCAGGATAGTTGAATGCAATCAAGCGGCTGTTAAAATTTACGGTTATTCTAAAGAAGAGCTTTTAACCATGAATGTCTACGAACTTCGTAACGAAGATAATGATTACGTAAATAGTCAGATACAAAATGCCATGAACGAGGGTATCCTCTTTGAGACATATCATAGAAAAAAAGATGGCACGGTCTTTCCTATAGAAGTTAGTTCTAGGGGTGTGGAGTTAAAAGATGGGCCAATAATACTTAGTATTATTAGAGACGTTACTGACAGAAAACATATGGAAGATGACTTGGTTGCCAGTGATCGTAAGTTCAAGCTACTAGCAGAAAGTATTAATGAAGTTTTTGGGCTGGTTGATTCCAAACATAATATTTTGTATGTTAATCCTGCCTTTGAAGAGATTTGGGGTATTAGTCGTAGTGAAATATACAAAAATCCAGGACTGTTCTTTGAAGCTATCCATCCGGAAGATAGAAAAAGGACAATAGATGTTTTCTTCGAAGAAGAGTACGTAAACAAAGGAATCATAAATGAACAAGGAGAATGGCGGAATTCGCCTAGGGTTAGCCATCTGTAAAGATTTAATTGAGATGATGGGAGGAAAGATCTGGCTTGTAAGCAATGTAAACAGGGGAAGCACCTTTATCTTTAATCTTCCGGTGCAAACTGATCACGGCGAGGCTCCCAAGCCTCTGATTCCGTTAAAACATTTAGTCGGAGAAGCAAAAAAAGAAAAAATTCTTATTGCTGAAGACGATGAAGTGAGCAAGATATTGATTGTCAATGTTCTGAAAAAGGTGAATTACGATATTGTAACAGCACGCAATGGCAGGGAAGCATTAGATAAATATATGCAGGATGACTATAGACTTATCCTGATGGATTTAAGTATGCCGAAAATGGATGGATTTCAAGTAACTGAAAGAATTAGAAAAATAGAGTCAGAAAAGGGATGTCATACCCCTATAATAGCTTTATCAGCCCATGCTTTTCCAGAAACAAAGAGGAGATGCGATGAAGTAGGGATGGATGATTATATTACTAAACCCATCAATATGCATGACCTCCTTCAAAAAGTAGTGAGATTGCTTTTGCAAGAAGCCTTATATTAAACTGCCCACTGTCTGTTTGACGGTGGGCAGTTTATATTACGGTTGTTATAATAAATAAATGAGTTGACGTTCATAAATACCTCCAAATATCTTCATAATAACTAGTGTAAAGTAAAAAGTTTTAGCAGGAAAAATATACTAATTAGACGAAGGTTATTGTAGTACATACCAGATAAGGGGACAGGGACTTGTCTGTGAAATTATTTGAATTAGTGGAGGTGCGTATTGATGAGTTTAGTATATGTAGGTTTTGTCCCACATCCACCGATAATAGTTCCTGAGATTGGACGTGGGGAAGAGAAAGTTTGTCAGGCTACAA